>CALAEX010000203.1 GCA_937891165.1 uncultured Lachnospiraceae bacterium
ACTCTACCTCTTAGTGAAATTTCACCTGTCATTGCCACATCAGCTCTTACTGGTGTATTTGTTATCATAGAATACAAAGCAGTTGCCATCGTAATACCAGCGGATGGTCCATCCTTTGGTACAGCTCCTTCTGGAACATGAAGATGAAAATCATGTTTTTCAAAATACTCTGCCGGAATATCTGCTTGCTCTGCTATAGAACGTACAAAACTTAATGCAATCTGTGCAGATTCTTTCATCACATCTCCAAGTTTACCTGTCAATTGTAATGCTCCTTTTCCTGCCATAGAATTAACTTCTATTTGCAACGTATCACCACCAACTTGTGTCCAAGCAAGTCCTCTAACAACACCAATTTCTGCTACTTCATTCGCTTTCTTTAAGCGATATTTTCTTTTACCTAAATACTTCCCTAAGTTCTTTTTATTTACTTTAATTGTACTACTCTCTTCATTTTGTTGCTTTGCTTTTAATACTTCTTTGGTTGCCTTACGACAAAGTTCTCCAATTTTACGCTCTAGTGAACGTACTCCTGCTTCTCTTGTATAGCCATTGATTAACTCTTTTAAGCCATCCGAAGAAATTTTTAAGTCCTGTTTTGTCAAACCATTTTTTTCTAATTGTTTTGGAAGTAAATGCTCTTTCGCAATATGCAACTTTTCATTTTCTGTATAACTACTTACTTCTATCAATTCCATACGGTCTAATAATGGTCTTGGAATCGTTTGTATGGAATTTGCAGTACAAATAAATAATACCTCTGATAAATCGACTGGCAATTCCACATAATGGTCTACAAAGTTTTTATTTTGCTCTGGGTCTAATACCTCTAATAAAGCAGAAGAGGTATCTCCTTTATAATCACTACTTACTTTATCAATTTCATCTAATAACATCAATGGATTTTTTACTTTTGCTGTTTTTAATGCTTGAATTAAACGTCCCGGCATTGCACCGACATACGTTCTTCTATGACCTCTAATTTCTGCTTCATCTCGCACACCACCAAGACAAATTCGCACATATTCTTTGTTTAATGCAGTTGCAACTGATTTTGCAATCGAAGTTTTTCCTGTTCCCGGAGGGCCTACTAAGCAAATAATTGGAGATTGTCCTTTTTCATTCAATGCACGTACTGCTAAAAATTCTAAAATACGTTCTTTTACTTTCTCTAACCCATAATGTTCTTTATTCAAAATTCTCTCTGCTCTTGTAATATCTAAATTGTCTTTGGAAGAATGTTCCCATGGAAGTGCTAACAAAGTTTCTACATAACCACGAGCTACGACACTTTCTGCAGAACTTCCCATAACTGACCGATAGCGGTCAATTTCTTTTTTTATTTTAGCTTTTATTTCTTCTGTTGCCTTTAACTTTGTTAATTTATCGTAAAGTTCCGAAAAATCGTCTCCTGTATTACCTTCTCCTAATTCCTCTCGAATTACTTTTAATTGTTCTCTTAATATATAATCTTTCTGATTTTTATCTACCTTTGCTTTTACTTTTGTTTGCAAATCTTTCTTAATTTGTAAAATCTCTACCTCATTAGCAAGAATGACCATAATTGCTTCAAATCGTTCTAAAATGTGAACCGCATCTAAAATTTTTTGTTTTGACGTCACAGTCATTGGTATTCCTATTGCTAACTGATTTATCAAACCATCCACGGTATCCACATTCATCATCTGTTTGACAATATCTTTTCCAATTTTTTCATTAGACTTAACATATGCTTCCAACATATCTTTCAAAGCACGCAACATTGCTCTTTGCTCTGCGGCACTTAAAGAGTCTGCATTAACCTCTACTGGTAAAGAAACATTTCCTTCTAAATAAGGGTCTGTCGATACTAATTCTTCTAAATATCCTCTACGAATTCCTGTTGCCAGTACACGAATTTGATTTCCAGGCATTTTAATCATTTGTTTTATTGTAGAAACTGTACCCATACGGTATAATTCTTCTATGTTAGGTTCTTCTACCGCAGAATTTTTTTGTGTAACTACAAGAACTTGTCTTCCTTCTTGTAATGCCATATTAATAGCACGAATGCTAGAATCTTTGTGTATATCAAAGTGAATCAGCATACCCGGTAGCATAGTAATCCCTTTAATTGCTACCACTGGCATTATTAATTCTTCACTCATTTAATCCTCCTAATAACTCTTCTATCATTTTATAAACTTTTTTCATATTACTATAATAACGTCTTTTCTATTTATACTGAAAAACAGGCTGACACAAATCCTTATTTTTGTCAGCCTGTTATATCGTATCTTACTTTCTCTTTTTTCCGTACTTCTTTTGTGAACCATCTGACACAAGCAGACTTGGCTGTTCAGAACCTTCTGCTGACTCTTTTGTCACAATACATTTTAAAATTGTTTCATCGGAAGGCATCTGATACATTGTTTCCATCAATGTTTTTTCCATAATAGAACGAAGACCTCTTGCACCTGTCTTATATTCTAAGGCACGAGCTGCAAATACTCGCAATGCTTCCTCATCAAATTCAAGTTCTACACCATCTAATTCAAATAATGCTTGATATTGCTTTGTCAATGCATTTTTAGGGTCACGAAGAATACGAATTAATGCCTCTTCATCAAGCAAATCTAATGCCACATACATTGGCATACGTCCAATAAACTCTGGAATTAAACCAAATTTTACTAAATCTTGTGGCATTACTTGACGTAACAATTCACCGATATTTTTATCTTCTTTTTCATATAATTTCGCAGAAAAGCCCATTGCTTTTTCGCCAATTCTATTTTCAACGATTTTTTCCAAACCATCAAAAGCACC
>CALAEX010000204.1 GCA_937891165.1 uncultured Lachnospiraceae bacterium
CTATTACCGAGGACCTTCCTCTTTACGTTGAGGTTTTCGGTTCAATGACAAAAATCAGTAAGGTTCTTACGTTCCCGGTTGAGGAAGAGATTTCTCTTACGACCTTCGATGACGTAATAACCATGTATAACGAATTTGCAACCGCTAAAAAGACGCTTGAAAGACTGATTGAGGAGAATAAGCAGAAGGCTGAGGAAACGCTTTATGACGTTCACCTTAAAAATCAGTACTTGGAAACTGCCGCAAGATATGAGGAAATTCTTGATACCGTCCAGAATATCAAGAATATAAACAAAAGACACAGGGATTAACGGATGTTCAGAAACAAGATATTATGAATAGTTTCATGTTATTGTTTGCTGAATTTGGAAAGATGAAAGAAGAAGAGGTAGAAAGTGATATGGTTCAATTGCAAGTGAAAAAATTGCAAGACTTTATATCTGAACATTATTATCAATGTACAAAGGAAATTTTAGCTGAACTTGGAATAATGTATGCAAGTGGAGGAGAATTTACAGAAAATATTGATAATTATGGAGGAGAAGGAACTGCTATATTTGTTTCTAAAGCAATTTCTGTTTATTGTAAATAATATTTCTGTAGTTAGGAACAAAAACTGAAACATTTAGGAAATATAGGAAAGCGGGAATCGGAAAATAGATAAAAGCTTGGATTAGTTTTATTTTCCGATTACCCCTTATTCAATTCTTTTGCTATTGATGCACAAACAGATTGTAAAGCATCCTCATAATCGGAAAATTCTAGGTCTGTTGCTTTTGTCAAATTTTACAATAATTTACATTATTAAAAAGCTAAAAACTTTCCTCTGTTTATAGTTCTACACAGTATCTACAACGAGAGAGGCAAAAATAACTTGACTTATGTTTTGGATATTTTATCAATGTACCATTGTTTTACAAAAGAGATAACTTTATGTATAATAAGGATATGATAGAAACATAAAGTTTAGAAAGGAAGAAATATATGAATTTGGAACTAGGAAAAAAAATTATGGCGTTGCGGAAAATGCAAAAAATAACACAAGCACAGTTAGCAGAATATTTGCAGGTACAACCACAAACAATCTCAAGATGGGAAACCGAGGGAGGAATGCCAGATATTGCATTTTTGCCTAAAATAGCTTTGTTTTTTGGTGTATCTATAGATGAACTGTTTGGAATGACAGATATGGAACAGATTGATAATTTGGTATATAAATATTCGATTCTTAGAGATGAAAAGTCATGGGAAGAAGTGATGAGGAGTATAACACTTGCCATAAATTCTATTGAGGAACAATTAGCAGAAAATAACGAAGATAATACAGAATTAAAGCAAAAACGAGAACAATTACTTGCATGGAAAGTACATATTTATATTCAAAAATCTAGGAAAGCACAAGAAGAAGCAGAGACTTTATTAGATGAGTTGTTAAAAAACATAGAGAATAGTCATCATCCGTTATATTTATCTTTAAAATTACAAAAACAACAGTTTCAAATTCAGAAAGGAGAAGGAAGAACTACTTTACAAAAAGCAAAACAAGATTGGGAGCAAACAGGAACAATAGAAGAGTTACATTGTTATATGTCAGCGTTACTAGAATTAGAAAAAGGGAAAGAAATTTTAGATTTATGGCAGCAGGAGAAAGTACAGGAATTAGTAGGGAAAATAACAAAGAAAACAATTCCTCTTTGGCAAATTATGTTTGATAGTGCAGTGATAGAACAAGAGTTATCTATTTTTTACAAATATTTGAACCAGTTTCAAAAAGAAGCAGATGAATATGCTATTTTTGAAACAGAGAAGACTTTAGCAAATTTATATAAAATATTAGGAATGAACAAGGAAAAAGAAGAAAGTAAAGAAAAATTGCTACAGATGTTGAAGCAACTTACTTTTCATGAAGTATATCGAAATTATTTAGTAAAAAAAATAAACGAGTTATAAACTACTATTTTTGTAGTTTGTCAGGTGGAGCTTATAAGCTCTATTTGACATAAAGAAGTCCCCACGTTATTTAGTATTTTATGCAACCGCCGTGGGGAATTCTTTGAGTTAGTTAAATTTCTCGTTTTTTATAAAATATAACAGATAAATACCAAGATAACATATAGATACAAATTCCTATGATATAAAAAAGTATTAAAAAAGTAGAAAAGGAAATTTCTGATTGTAAGTTGTTGGAAAAAAATTCAGAAGCAAGGACACTACTAGTACATACAAATCCTATCATAATATAATAAACAATTCGTCCTTTTTCTACACCATATTTAAACATAAAAGGTAAGCTAAGGGAAGAAGCAACACAAGAGATAGTAAAAAGCAAGGATAGAAGTAGCAAATAATCTTCCCAGTGAAAGATATGATTGACATGCATTCTAATTGCTTGAGTAATACTAGATAAAAGCAAAACGGTTATCTGTATTAGTATTCCAATCAAATATTTTGCAGAGACAATTTGTGTTTTTGTATAAGGAAGCGTACCACAATATTTATTCCATTTACTATGTTCATCGTAACTAAGAAGTGTTACTGGAATCATACCAGAAATTAAGCATGGGTAAAAAACAAAAAATAAATTGTCATTTTTTGCAGTAAAAGATAACAAAATAAACATAGCAAGTATTAAAAAATATGTTTTGCAATATTTGGTTATCATATAAAATTCTTTAAGTAATAGTCCTTTCATGTTATCTTGCCTCCTTTACCATAAATACGAAAAGTTCTTCAATAGTGATAAGGGTAACTTGGATATCAGATGGAATGGCATTGCGATGTACGATGGCTTCTATTCCATAAGCAGACTCTTTCTTATACTTGATGGCAGAAACATCAAACTTATGAAGTTGTTCCGTAGTACAGTGAATCATACCATATTCACTTAAGAGCAAGTCTTTTTCTTCAAAGAGAAGTAACTTACCTTTATGGAGAAATGCGATATAATCACATAGTTTTTCAAGGTCGCTTACAATATGGGAAGAGATAAGAATGGAGTGATTTTCATCTCTTGTAAATTCATGTAACATTTCTACTACTTCATCACGAACTACAGGGTCTAGACCACTCGTTGCTTCATCTAGTAAAAGTAACTTACTATCATGTGACATAGAAATTGCAATCGCAAGTTTCATTTTCATTCCACGAGAAAAATCTTTAAATGGTTTATTTGTCGGCAAGGACAGTTTATTTAAAAGGTGATTATATTCTTGTTCATTCCAATGTTGAAACGTGTGTTTCATAATTTTTCCGACTTGTTTTGCAGTTAAGCAATCAGGAATACCCGTTTCATCCATCACTACACCAATATCTTCTTTTATAAGATGAATATTAGTTTCATTGTCTTTCCCTAAAATAGTGATTGTACCACTATCTTTTTTTAGCATATTTAAAATAAGTTTTATGGTAGTGCTTTTTCCTGCACCATTTTCTCCAATAAGACCTATAATGCAACCTGTAGGTAAAGTGAGATTTAAATTATCTAATTGAAAGTCGTTAAATTTTTTTGTTAAATTTTTAATTTCTAGTGCATTCATTCCTGTTCCTCCCTATTAAGTCAAGTCTTTTTTCCTTATAAATAAAGGATTTTTTAATTATATATCTCA
>CALAEX010000205.1 GCA_937891165.1 uncultured Lachnospiraceae bacterium
AACAGGAATTTTCCTGTGAAGAAAAAGATATCAGAACCTATTCTCCTTTAACTTTGGCATTTGTGGGAGATTGTGTGTTTGATTTGATTATCCGTACTATTATCGTGGAGAGAGCCAACCGCTCTCCCCACGATTTGCATAAGATGAAAAGTGCTATTGTAAAAGCAAAGACCCAAGCAGAGCTTGGAGAGGCGATTCAAGAGTTTTTAACAGAAGAGGAACAGTCTGTGTACCGCAGAGGGCGCAATGCCAAATCCGGAACAACAGCAAAAAATGCTTCCGTAGGAGATTATCGTAAAGCAACGGCATTGGAAGCACTGGTGGGATATCTTTTTTTAAAGAATAATGAAGATAGAATTTTATTTTTGGTAAAAGAAGGACTTGAGAAACTTAAAATAGATATCTGATTTTGGATAAAAGCAGATGTTTTTTAGGATTATGATATAGTAATCTGTGTAAAGCAGAGTTAGGAAGATGGAGAAGAATATGGCATATCAGGAAATGAACATAGAAGGAAGAAATGCAGTCATTGAAGCATTTCGTTCCGGGAAAACAGTAGACAAACTGTATATATTGGATGGTTGTCAGGACGGACCTGTCATGACTATTAAAAGAGAAGCAAAGAAGCATGACACCATGGTAAAATATGTGACAAAAGAACGTCTTGACCAGATGAGTCAGACGGGAAAGCATCAAGGGGTCATTGCTGTGGTGGCAGCTTATGACTATGCAGAAGTAGAAGATATTTTGCAGAAAGCAAGAGAGAAAGGAGAAGCTCCTTTTATTTTCCTTTTGGACAATATTGAAGACCCACATAATTTGGGAGCAATTATACGTACAGCAAACCTAGCAGGAGCTCATGGAGTGATTATTCCAAAGAACAGGGCAGTAGGATTGACTGCTACAGTAGCAAGAACCTCAGCAGGAGCTTTAAATTATACACCGGTAGCCAAGGTTACTAATTTAAGTAAGACCATTGAAGAACTGAAAAAAGAAGGTATGTGGTTTGTCTGTGCAGATATGGGCGGAACCAGTATGTATCAGTTAGATTTAAAAGGACCTATGGGACTTGTTATCGGAAATGAAGGAGATGGAGTAAGTCGTCTGGTTCGTGAAAAATGTGACTTCATTGCATCCATTCCTATGAAAGGTGATATTGATTCCTTGAATGCTTCTGTGGCAGCAGGAGTATTGGCTTATGAAATCGTAAGACAGAGATTGCAGTAGAATGAGATATGTTAAGAGAGGAGTCAAATGAAACAGGAAAAATTCGGACAGGCAAGTGATGAGGAATTAATCCTTATGTATCGAGACGGGGAAGAAGAGGCAGCAGCTTATCTCATGAACAAATATAAAAATCTGGTGCGAAAAAAAGCCGGTTCCATGTATATTCTTGGAGCAGACAGAGAAGATTTAATTCAAGAAGGTATGATTGGACTTTTTAAAGCTGTGCGGGATTATGATATGGGAAGAGACGTGAATTTTTATACTTTTGCAGACCTTTGCATTTCGCGTCAGATGTATACTGCTGTACAGGCTTCCAATCGCCAGAAACATTTACCACTGAATACCTATATCTCTATTTATAGTCAGTCCATGACCACGGAAGAGGGTACAGAGGAATATCCGTTTATGAATACTCTGGCTTCGCAAAAAGAAACGAATCCGGAAGAAATGATGATTCAGCAGGAGAATGTAGAGCAGATTGAAAGTGCTATTATGAAAGAATTAAGTGAATTTGAAAAACAGGTATTTGAGCTGCATTTAACCGGAATGACTTATGTAGAAATAGCGAAAGTATTAGGAAGAGATGAGAAGTCTACGGACAATGCCTTACAACGAATGAAAATGAAAATTAGGAAATTATTATTAAAGTAGT
This sequence comes from uncultured Lachnospiraceae bacterium, assembly GCA_937891165.1. Taxonomy (GTDB): domain Bacteria; phylum Bacillota; class Clostridia; order Lachnospirales; family Lachnospiraceae; genus SIG299. The sequence continues at coordinate 1,880 of CALAEX010000205.1, forward strand.
ATTATCAAACAATCAAAAAACTGGAAACCCTTATAAATCAAGGTTTCCAGTTTTTTGATTACAGCTGCTAACGGGAATCGGACCCGTGACCACTTAAAGAAAGTCAGTAAAATAGGGAGGTTTAAGCACATCATCAAAAAAGTGTAATCAAAAGTGTAATCATGTATATTTGGGTATTAAAATAAGCAGTTATCAATCGTAGAAATATGGTTGCTGACTGCTTATTTAGTGCCTAAAATTATCAGGCAATAAAAATCCACACCAACAACATTAAAAAAACTATTTGAGCCAAATATAGTGTCCGAATAGGCTAATAATACCAATGATTTAAAATACCCATTTCATTGACAAATTTATTCCAAAGAAAATCAAAACAGAAAGGAAAGATAAAACAAAATGACAATTAACAAAGAAGAATTTATTACAAGAATGGCAAAGAAAGGAGGAGTTACTAAATGTTCTTGCAGAGAGTATGTAGATTTAATGTTGGCAACACTTTTTGAATTATTAGCAGAAGGTATCAACATCAGATTTGTGAGATACTTTAAAGCGGAAGTAGCAGAAGCAAAAGAAAAAGAAATCTATGATATTTCCACTAAAGGAAGAACAATATTGCCTGTCCATAAATGCATTAAGATAAGAGTTAGTAAGGCAATACAGGAAAAATTTAATAATGTTTATACGGGAAGTTATGTAGAAGATGAGGACGATGAGTTTTAAAGGTGATATGGAATTACTAAGTTAGTATTTCTGTATTGCTTTTTTAATTGGAGGAAATAAAAGATGAAGAATAAAGAAAACAAAATTTTAAATTGTAGTGAGTGCGAATATTTGAAAATGTATGACATTATGTATACCTGTTTTTATTGCGACCATGAGGACAGAGAAAATGATATGGGAAAATTAGGTGTGGAGCATCCACTAAAGATAAGTCCTGAATGGTGTCCAAAACGGAAACAGTAAATTTATAGGACTACTGCCAAAAGCCAATTTATTAGTGAAAAAATTTAAAATATATGATTGATTAATATGGAGACAGTATGAGTTATTCACGCTGTCTCTTTTGTTATGCAGAAATTTAAAGGATACTATGTAAGAAATGATGAATGAAAACGAATTTTTAAACTTAAAGAAAGCAAAAATAGAACCTATTGCATCAGATGAAATATTTATACAGGTTCACAATACATATAATTATTGGGTATCTAATTACGGAAGAGTAGTAAATAATCTCAAAGGAAAAGACAACTTCTATATTTACAAAATGGGGAATGTGCATCTGACATTAACAAATTATTATGAAGATGGAGAGAGAGTTTCTAAAGATACTTATATTAAAAATTTAGTAGTAGAACATTTTCTCTTTAATCAAAGAGGAAAAGACCTTATTCATTTTGTTGATGGTGACAAAGATAATAATTATTATAAAAATTTGGTATTGGTTGATGCAAAAGAACGTTATGAAATACAAAGTGGAATTGCTTGTGTTGATGAATTTGTATGCAGGCAAGAATACGTTGATTATGTCTATAAAGGTAACAGGAAAGCCAAAGAAGCATATAACACAATGTATAAGCGAACTCATGATAAAGAATTTCAGAAATATTTTCCGCAATATGCAGATGTTACTATGTATAAGAAATGGGAAGATGACCCAGAATTGTGTATGGAATATTTGGAATCCATTTATTATGAATGTAATGGTGAACAAATGGTAATTGACAAAGATTTACTGATAAAAGGTAACAAAGACTATGCTCCGGGCAAAATATGTTGGTTGCCTTGGACATTGAATGTTATGATGTCTAATAGCAAGAAACATTACAGTGGAAAGTACAATCGTCAGTATAATACAGAATTGCCATATGGTGTTAGATATGACTCTGCAAGAGACAAATATTATGCAGAAATTACTATGGATAAGGCATTACGTGATGAAGTAGAAAAAGTAAGACCATTGAAATTAAGATACAGAGATACGCCAGAAGAAGCATTTGCAGATTACAAGAAACATAAAGAGGCTTATATTATTATGATGGCTGATAAATATATAGATTATTTGCCTGTTAATATATATGATGCATTGGTTGATTATGAGGTTGAGCCGTATTAAAGAGTTGATATTTGTATGGTTTCCGCAAGATATAAAGAAAGTATTCCTGATTATATTTATGATAAGTTATTGAAGGTGGAAGTGAGGATGTATTAGTGTGTTATTATAATTTGGAACAACTTGGCAAGGAGAATCACCAATAATTATATTAATAAGTTGTTGACGAATGAAAAACAGATGATTATAATGACAAAAGAGTTGAAATTTGTCCATGGCAGATTTATAATTAACTTATAAGAAATGTAAATAGAAATGTGCTACCGTATAGCATGACGGTTGCCCTGAAATTAAATATCTTGACTAAAAGCAAAAGTAATCAATCTCTTGGCGGGGACGATTACTTTTTTGCTTTATTAATATCTTTTCCAAGCAAATATCCTGCTCCACAGCATAAGCCAATAAGAGCAATTAAAGCCTCATAGGATAAAGTTATCATATCAGCAATTTCCTCCTTCTTTCGTAACAACGGCACAATTTACCATTTATATGTAAACTGGGCTTGTACTCCCAGATGGAGAGCAACCGTCCTACCGTACTTGGTAGCACATAATCAGTATAGGGATTGAAATGGAGTTTGTCAAATATAATTCTCGTACAAATGTTTGGAATGTAGTATAATAAAGAAAGGGATATTCATAATACTAGAGAGGATGTGTAAGGGAAAGTATGACAAGAACATATCAACAATATATAAATGAAATAGAAGAATGTAAAAATGAATTTTCATTAGGAGTTACTTCAAAATGTAAAAAGTTAATAGATTGCTGTTATCTTGAATGTGTGAAAGAAGAAGATATAGAATTAAAAGTATATGAAAGGAAAGCGGTGTTACTTAGTGATAAAAATTATCTATGTAATGCTAACTATGATTTTCTAATGTCGATTGCTGGTGGATTTATAGGAGCAATTATTGCATATTCTATAGATGATATGCGAATAAGCCTCACAGAGATTATAGATTTAATTAAAAATGGAGAATTTTTTAAACAGAATCCAATGCAAATAATATATGGTAACATTGATTTATATTGGGTGGCAGTGGTTATATGTATATTATTATTCGCAATAGTTTTTAAGGTGCGTAAAGAGAATACTAATAAAATAAATAGAGAAAATACTTTTAGAATAGATATGTGTGAATATGAGCTGAATAAAATTGACGAAATGCTAAATAAATTGTAAAACAGGGTATATTAGGTAGAGATACTTGGTATGCCTTATTTTTTTCGGTATTTATAATAATTGGTCTTGGTCTGATGGAACGTAACGGACAATATCACATATATCGCAATTAAGAATCCGGCACAAATCGTTTAATGTTTTAGTAGATACATCTTTGTTGTGTTTTAATCTATGGAGCGTACTATGTGACAAGTGATGTTTATTAGTAAGTGTGTACCAATTTTCAGTTGACTGTTCTAATGTATTCCAAAATGGTGAATAGTCAATCATTAGCAATCCCTCCATAGTTATTCTATGGATAATGGTAGAATATATTCTTAGGGTTGAATATCTTCGCAAGAACGAATATAATTATTTTAGGAGGGCGTTGTAATGGAAAGATATAGCAGAATTTTAACTATTGCAGAAAGACAATTTCAGAAAGAATGTTCTGTGATTTTTGAAAAGGGAGCTTTGCTTAAAGATAACAAACAAAATAGAAATATTTTACAGTTACAATTTAAAAATATCGGATTACAAAAAATTGATGCCGTATTTGTTTCTATAAAATGTTTTGATATTGAAAAGCAAGAAGTAGAAACGATTGAGAATAAGTATTTGGATTTATCAGTTGGATATAATGAATGTTTTGGTGAAAAAGTTCCAATTATTTTAAGCAATGATTCGTCAAGACACTTTGAAATATCGGTAATTAAAATTGTATTTGGTAATGCTATTATTGGCGAATATATAGACACAATGAAAAATATTCCAAATATTCAGAGTTTAGATGAATTGGGAATATTGAAGGAGCAATTTATCAGAGAAGTACAAGAAATAAATTCTAAAACTAAGTGTATTATTAAACCTAGTATGATTGATGGTTTGTGGTTCTGTACTTGTGGTGCTGTTAATTCAAATAATAATTATTGTGGCTACTGTAATTTAGAAAAGAACAAATTGTTTCCACTCTTAGATGAAAAATTTTTGAAGGAAAAAAATGAGGATTATTTAAAAAGAAAAGAAGAAGAGGAAAAAGAACAAAAAAGATTAAAAGAACAAAAAGAGTTAGAATATCAGATTAAAAAACAAGAAAAACAAAAGAAACTTGGGAAGATAGTAATTGTATTGTTGATTATAGTAGCAATAGGTATTGGAAGTTATTTTTTATCAGTTTCTTATATTATTCCGGCGATGAGATATTCATCGGCACTAAAAGCTATAGAGAGTGGAAGCTATGAAGAAGGTTATAAAATACTTACAGAATTGGGTGACTATAAGGATTCTTCGGAACAGATATTGGCAGGAAAGTATAAACAAGGATTAGAATTGATTTCTAATAAGGAATATGAACAGGGCTGTAAAATATTAACAGAATTAGGTGATTATTCAGATGTGCAAGAGCAAATTTTAATCGCTAAATATACGGAAGGGAATGAAGTTTTAGAAAGCGGAGATTATCCTAAGGCTATAGAAATATTTAATGAAATAGCTGATTATTCAGATAGTAAAGCAAAAAGAAACGAGGCAAGGTTTTTATATATAAATGAATTTGTAGATAAGAAGAATTATTATCGTGCAATAGAAGAATTAGTAATATTGAAAAAAAGCGATAGGTCAAGCAAGGTGGATGACTTGTTACAAGAATGTTATATCCAGTATGCTGAATTTTTGTACGAGCAGAATAGTTATAAGCAAGCAATACAATATTATCAGTATGTAAGGGATTATGAAAAAGTTAAGGATAAAATGTTGGAAGCAAAATATCGGTATTGTAAAAGCAATCAAGATATAACTGATAATATTACGAAGATGTATTTGGAAGAATTGAAGGCTATAAATTATAAAGATTCAAAAAGTCTTTATGTTGAATTAACAAAACCTAGTTTTTATATTGTTACTAACAGTAGTGAGTCTAATCGTACATCAAATCATGAAAGGCTATCTAAATATGACAAATGGTGTTTTCATGTAAAACTAACAAGTGGAAAGCCAAATGAAATTAATGAGTTCAAGTATAAAATTATTTTTCCAGATGGTGCCTCATATTGGGGAAGTGAGAATTTTAAATTAAAAATTGGTGATATAGCCGGTGCAGTTGCATGGTATTCTGAAAGGGCACATTTAGGTACTACTGGAAAATGTACGATTAAAATATATGATTTAAATGGTAAAGAATTAGCGTCTAAATCAGTTGAAATATACTAAAGGAGAATAATAATGAGTAAGAATGCAAAAGTATTAAATGTTTTAGCGGTTGTTTTTATAATCATATCAGTAATAATGGTATTCAAAGGATTTGATAAAATGACTAATTATTATAATTCTGATAGCTATTATAGTAAAAATGTAAATGCTTATGTAGGAGGAGATGCATATAATTATATTATTAATGGTACATACTCAACATCGTATTTTACATTGGCAGCTGGCTGTATGATATCTGGAATTTTGTGCATAGTAGGTGGGATGATTATAAATGCGATAGATAAAAAAAGTATATCTGTTCCTATTCAAGAAGTGGTTTTGGATAATGAATTACCACCATTATAGACGAGGATGATAATAGATAAATAAAAATTGTAATTTTTAGAGAGGTATACCCTTATATATCGGGTACTTAATTTCACAGAATTTTAACCTACCCCCTCTATATGGTAGGAATATAGTCATGGCAGATTGTAAACATAGCCCCTCCCTTTTTCTAAAGAAATATGTTATCATAGATTCCAGAGAACGTGCAGGAAGGAGCTTTATGCTAAATCTGCCAGCAAATACAAAAGAAATTCACATATTTGATGAAAACATTTCATTTCCTGTGTTTATATATGTCACTAATGACTGGGAGAAAACACAAGTATCTTATTTGAATCAAAACTATAACAATGCAAAATTTACAACGTTAGCATTGTGTCAATGGTGTGAGAGCCATCAAGTTAATTACCAGATTATTTATTTTGAAAATCCATGGAAACTAATAATTAAAGATTTTAAGCGTTTTTTATGCTATTTGTATATAAAAGGTAAGGGCTATTAAAATTATCAAAATTTTGGCACGTTCTCTATATAATAAAAAACATATTGCAAAAACAGAACGTTTGTTCTATACTAACTTTCACAGGAGGTATAGGATATGGATTTTCAACGTGAGAGAATAGATGTAATCTGTCAGCATACAAAAGACCAAAGAATCATACCTTTAAGAATCCGGCTGAATGATGAAGATGGTATGGTACAAACTTATAATATAAAGTCATACAAAGATGTCACGGTGCATGGTTCTTATACTATGCCTAATGGAATTAGAGGTACTAATGATATTTGGAGTTTTGAGTGTAAGATTTTGGTAATGGATGTGCTGAGACGGATTAAGCTGCATTATCATGCTAGGGATAATATATGGACGATTGTGAAGTAGCGGATAATTTGCAAAGTGAGAATTGATAACGTAAATTAAAGGATTGGTAAGCTACAATGAGTGATGTAATTAAAGTGTATCTAAATAAAATTTTGAACGGTGAGATTCGTTTTGATGAAGGAATTAAATGCAAAAAAGAGGTATCAATAGTGGAAGATAATATTTCAGAATCAACATTAGATATATGGTGTAAAAAAGATGTTCTGTTTCCGGGTATAAGTCAATATGAGAGTCATGGTAACAAGGCACTGGAATTTAAGTTTGCGTTTGGAATTTTTATTAATGAGGATGTAGATTTGTATCATTATACATTAAAAAGAAGGTCGTAATTGGTTAATGGGAAGTGGCATTAAGGGGTGATAATTATAAGGAATTTTTTACTCCCCCTCTATGGGTATATGTGATATTTTGATTTATTCCACTGTAGGTAATGACATCAGGAACTTTAGTACCTTTCGATAATTTTTTGGATATGATAAAATTATTAGAAGTTTATACCAAGGAGGAGATTTTCATGAGTAATATTCAAATTCAAGGAGATGGAAATAAAGTTAAGGGTGATACAAATAAAATAAAAATATCTATATCGATAGGTACTGTTGTTGTAGCTTTATTTGCGATTATTGTATTTTTTTCAGCATCTAATTCAATTGAAAATAAAATAATAGGCTCATGGCAAATTAATGAACAACCACAAATTATTGTTACTTTTGGTGATAATAATAGCTTTTCTATGAGTGGTGATGGTGATTATCTTGAGGGAAATTATCTTTTTTTAAGTGATAATAAAGTACAAGCTCATATGAAATATCTTTGGGCAGATTTTATAATATCTGGTGATATATCAATACAAGGTGATACAATGAATGTAACTAATATGAGTGACCCAGATGATATATTTGGTGCTGATGGTGCTAATATAACTTTAAAGAAAATTAAATAGATTATGTATTAAATAGGCTATCAAGAGTTTGGTAGTCTATATTTATATGTGCAATAAAAGTAAATGACGTAACATTTTCAACTGTATCTCTTTGGTATTAATGTAGATTAGTAGATGTTTAAAACTTTAGAATTTTTATATACCACTATGGGTAATGAAAGGGTGAACTTTAGTACCTTTCAACAAATTGTTGTATATGATAAAATATTTGCTATTAAATGTCAAATGGAAATATATAAGATAAATACAGGGGGATAATTATTATGAAAAATAAAGTTTTATTAACTGTACCTATTATATCCTGTTTACTGTTAGCAGGATGTCAGTTCATACAAGGTGATGTAGGAACAATTAGTAATGAACAGACAAATCAGGCTGCGGGAACTTTGGATAATATAGAGGTTAACCCAGAGGTAGAAGTAGGTGTGACAGTTGATAATTCAGAGAATATAACTAATGAAACTACAAGTAACATGACTATTGATATTGATGAATATGAATCCCTTAAACAAGAAAATATTGCATTAGAAAATGAGAATCAAGAACTTAAAAAGCAACTTGGCAATAATCCTTCTTTTGAATTTAAAACTTTAGGGTTGTATATAGATGGAGAAAGTATACCAATAAATAGCAACAATTCTGTATTTGCGATGAATGGAGTTAATTATTATTCAGAGGATGTTGTTAATAAGTTGATACTAGATAATAAGAATATAACTGTAAACGATGATGGCATTTATATTGGAAGAGTTGTTGCGGATAGAGCTAATTTGTTTGATAAGTGGATTGTGAATCAGTATCATTGTGAATTTGTAAATTCAATACATGATTCATATGGTAATATACATACAGATGCATTATTATTTAATTATGCAGGTGGTTCTATAATATATAATTTAAATTCAGAATATTCATTTTTAAAATTAACTATCGCAACAAGCGAAAGACGCAGATTAGAAGGTACTGTTAATATAGTAATAGAAACTGATGATGAAGTTGTTTATAGTGTAGATATTAGCAAAACAACAAAGCCTATTACAGAAGAAATTGTTATAGATAATTGCTCTTTATTAGCAATTAAAGTTTTAGATAGTAGAAATAATACCAGCTATTATAGTGATTGTATTATTTCTGATGCAATCCTTTATAATTAGATAAAAAGAATGGCACAATAGATGATTTAATTTTTTAGAATAATGTCAAAAAGATGTATGAATAGCTTACATATATTCATTTTAGAGAAAATTTTTACCTATCCCTCTATATAGTGGTTTACATAATTATGATTTTGGAATGTTATCTTCGGTGTTGAAAAATAGGCTTAATGTATGGATGGAACACCTATACCCTTTCCAGAGAAAAAGAACCTTGAATATAATGTAAACTATACCGCATACCCTTAGGAGTGTATATTGCTTACAAAAAACACGTTTTAAGCCTCATTTTTGCAACTTCTTTCAGTACCCTAACAAGATTACACCAAAGCCAATACAAGCCGAAAATACCGCCTAAAACGTGCAAAAAGTCCTTAAATAGCACCATAAGAACATGATAAAAGGTTGAGAGTTTTAATGCTCCCAACCTTATTTTTTACGCCTGTTTTAATCTTAATCTTTCTTCAGGTCTAACTTCCGTACTGCCGTAATAACTTCTAATATCGTCCATTGATAAAGTTTTCTTTCCTTTCTTCCTAAAGCTTTCACTATGCCAGTACCATTGTTTCTTAGTAGATGCCCATTTAAAACCAAGTTCTTTTAATTCTGTTTTATACTGGTATGTATTGCCAGAAATCCAAATCCATACATTACAAATCTCAATAATGATTCCTTCAAAGTGAATTATTTTCTGTATCATTTCTCTGATAGCTTTATCTTCTTCATAACTCCAAAAGTCTTTATTAAAATCTGTTTTCGCTCCGTTTGTCTTTGTCTGCTTGCTTTCGTGTTTATTCTTTAAGATTTTGAAAAGTCTGTCATATTCTGCATTTATTTCTTGACATTTTTCTGTGCTTCCGTTTGCGTTGTCAGGGTGAAACTTTTTTAATAGTTCCTTGTATTGCTTTCTTAATTCTTCCAATGTTTCTACATTTCTAAAGTATGTCATATGTTCAACCTTCTTTCTATGTTAGGCGGTAGCCGTTACAGTTACCGCCGTTTATACTGTTGTTATTTTTCAATAGGTTTCATAATTCCGTTTACTGCCTGAACTGCACCATATAACCATCCGTTTAAATAGTCGATATTGTAGCAATACTGTGTCCAACTTCCTTGCTCTGTTCTTGTTTCGTCTGTGTAGATATAGAAGCCTTTTCCGTAGTCTTCTTTTACAATTTTGATATAACCAAAATTACTTTCATATGCTTTTAAGTTGTCTTTGATTAATTCCATTTGTTTTTTTGTCATAAGTGAAAACCTCCTTATTATTTGATGTTTGATTTGATTGATTTTTTATATTGCTTTGTGTTTGTTGTTAAGATAAGTATACACAAATAAATGTGCATAGTCAATGCAGAATACACATCTTTCTGTGTACAAAATAAATGAAAATATTCACATAAAATTGTGCATAATGCGAATAGACTGTACACGGATAAATGTGTATAATAAACTCAACAGTTGAACAGAGCAACACCGACAAGAGCCGAAAGCCTTGTTGAAATCCTTAGTCAATATCCTTATGAGTGAGCAGAAGCAATACCAATAGTTAAGACGATTACTAAGGCGGTAAAGCCTGACAACTGCAATCAATCAAACAATCAGAAAAAATCAAATTTTTATATGGAGGTCGGAGAGTATGACAAACAAAAAATTAATCGAATTATGTAAGAAATATGATGAACTTACGGCAGAAATCAAAACAAAGGAATTGGAGCAAGAAAAGATTAAGGCAGAACTTAAAAAGGAATTGGAGCGAAAACAAGTTGATGAAATGGAAATTGATATTTTCCACTTTAGTAATAAAGTAACGAAAGCAAAAACACTTTTTGATACAAAAGCCTTTGCAGAAAAGCACCCAAAACTTTACGCACAATTTACATCAGAAGGAAAGTCCAGCAGAAGATTTTTATTTGGATATGTAAAGCATTAACAGGAGTAACGGCAAAGGGTGGGAAAAAATCTCACCCAATGCCTAAAGGCTATAATGCAACCGCCGAACGTGGCGAGAGTTCCAAGTCTCTATAAATGGCAGAGGATAGCAACAAAGTAAAAGCATCTAATCAGGGAGGTATATAAACAGATGAAGACACAGACAATGCAGTTTGCAGTACAGAAGAAAGATGGAGTTATTGAAAAGGTGGGAAGAAGTAGCATTTTAGTTCCGAAAACTAATTTCAATGGTAAAGGGATTAAGTGGTATGAAGATAAGCCAAAGAAAGGAAGTAAGGCAGAATGAAAAATAAATACATAGTTGAGTATATGGAAAATGGCATTCATTACACAGTTGTTACTTTCACAGATTTTTCTATGGCAATGAGTTTTTATAGTCGTATCAGAAGAAGAGAGTGGGCGAGAATTTCATAATTAAAAGCCGGGCGAATGGTTTTTGTTGGGTTCGATTCCCAACACGTCCAATCAGGCTGACTAATCAACAGCCGTAAACAATCAATCAAACAATCTAAGGAGGTAGTCACGCATGAAAAAGACTATTAAAGAAATCGGAACTATTAATATTGATGCAGTAGAAGTTGCAGAAGGTGCTATTGAAATGAGAGTACCAGTTGAAGCAATCAGTAAAGAGATGGATGCAACACTTGACAAACTTTTTAAGGATTTTGAAAAAAGCTATCCAGAAGTAAAGAAAGACAATATTACATATGAAGCACGAATGGTATTTTCTTTCAATCGTTATAATCCAGAGTTCTCATTGATGCTCATTATCTTTGATGCAGAAAATCAGGAAACGGCAGAAATTTGGGATGAATTGGAAGTAACACTTTCAGAGGATGCAAAAAAGCAGTTTAGAAAAATTGCATGGAATAAATTGGGTGAAGCACTTTTTAATCTGTAATCAAAAGCAACTAATCACAGAGGGGAACGGAATCAACGTTCCCTAAACATCAAAAAGAATAGGAGATTTTAAACATGAGAAATAGAACAATGACAACAAACATCGGAACAATTAACCTTGCTGATATTGATATTACAGAAGATTGCTTGGAAGTATTTATTCCTGTTATCGCAGTATCGGAAAATTTGAAAGCTATCATTGAGGAAAATGTGGAGAAAGCAAAAGCAGATTTTAAATCTGAATTTTTGGAAGGAAGAAATAAAAAATGGAGTGATGCAGGAATTATTATGAATTTTCAGAGTTTGCATATCACAGTTAAGGAAAAATCTTTTCACTATGAATTATGCTTTGACTTTGAAGATAAAGAAGATGAATGTATCTTTACTGGATTTAATCTTGAGGTGGATTTATCGGAGCATGAAACGGAATTAAAGAAACTGATTGTAAAAGCAGTTATTGATAAATTCTTTTAATCAGTTGGTTTGTGGGTGTGGGGTTCTTCGGAATCCCTTCCCATTGGAAAATATACGGAGGAATCAAATGAAAAATAAAGACCGCATAAGACCACTAACGCCAACGGAAAAACAGTTTGCAACGGATAATTACCATCTAATCAAAAAGTTTTTGAAACTGTCAAAACTGGATGCAGAGGAACATTTTGATGTTGTTGTAATGGATTTTCTTTTAGCAGTGGAAAATTATCTAAGCAATGAACAGATACAGAGGAAATGTAATTTTGAAGCGTTTTCTTATATATTGATGAGAAGAGCTATTAATCATCATTTCAGAGATATGAAAGTACAGAAAAGAAGTTCTGAAGCCGGTGCAGATGTTAGTTTGGAAAGAATAGATGATTATATTGGAAAAGCAATCAGTATGGAAAATCTTTCAGCATTGGAATATATGGAAACAGTGGAACAGATTGAGAGCAACTTGACCGAGGAACAGTGGAAAATATTTGCTGATAAATTGGAAGGCTACAACCTAAAGGAAATCGCACAGAATAACGGAATCAAGCCAAAGCGAGTATATAAACAGTTTAGAAGAATTAAACGTGTTGTAGCTGATGTAATGGAAATACAACAGTGATAGAGAGGAAATAAAAATGTTTGGATTTAGAATCATAGAAACGGCAGACGGAAATCAAATCATTGATACAAGAATAACAACACCATACAGTATATTAACACCTGTTCAGATGGTGGAATACATGGAAGTGGATTCACAGCTTTCTTTAATGGTTAGAATGGAACGAAAAGCCAAAGCAGAAGCGGAACAAAGACGGAAATTAACACGGAATCTATTATATAGAATTGCTTGTATGTGTAGGTTAATTTAGGAAAGGAAGGAAAGAAATATGTATACTTCAAAATATTTTAACCTTGGGAAGGTTGTTTGTACTGCTACACTCAACAATGCTATGTCGGAAAATAAGCAGTTTGCAAGAGAGGTTGTATCTGCTATGGAAAGATATTGTAATAAGGATTGGGGAGATTTGGATGCAGAAGATAAGCAGACCAATGAGGATGCTTTGCAATATCCTGATGATTTATATATCTTTGCAACCTATAAGACTTGCAAAGGGAAAATTTACATCATAACCAACAGAATTTCAGAGGAAGCAGGAGATAGCGCAACAACAATCTGTTTTCCGAGTGAAAGATAATATTGAAATTATGTGGGCTGTCTGGAATATGACAGTCCGTAATAATAGGAAGGAATGATTTTAAGAATGAAACGGAGGAAATCAATATGATGAATGCAGTAAAATATATTTATGATATTAGAACAAAAACCATGAATTATATGAAATATAAAAACAGTGTAGAAAAGACAGAGAATGGTTGGATTTTACAAAAAGGTTCAAGTCCTATAAGAAGTGGAAATATGGGCAAAGTTTGTGTAGAACTTACTCATACAGAAGACGGAATTAAGAAGCCACATATTTTAACAGTTGTGTTGCTTGAAGATAGTGCTGATACATATATGGAATGGGCAAAGAAAGCGTTTGAAGAGTTTAATTACAAAGACGGATTCACAATGCTTTATGAATAAATATCCAATTTTTTCAAGAAAGGTTGATAATATGACAGTAAATAATTATAAATATGGAATTAGCGTATTACCTGAAAATTGCATTGCTTATAGGGATGGCTACAGATACGGAGCATATAAGCAGAATTTACAAGATAAGAATGATATGCACATCACGGAATTTTTCAAGACAGAAAAGGAAGTGCAGAAGTTTGTAAATCACAATAAGGAATATGGAAGGGGCTAATATTATGGCAATCGTAATTACTAATGGACAATATTATATAAGATACACAGACACAGGAGCAACAAAGAAAACTTCTGATATAAATTCAGCTTATCAGTTCCCTTCTGCTAGGGATGGTATCAATGGAATACAGAAGGCAAAAGGAAAGACTAAAGGTTTTTATGTCTATGATACCAGTACACAATATGTTATATGGAAATGGATGACAGAGGAAGAGAAAGCAGAAGCAAGAAGAAATAAGATTGCTTTATCTATGGTTAAAAGAGATAAGCAAGGTAGAATCATTAGGAAAATTTATTCAGAAGACACACGGAAACTCATATACTTAAATGCTCATGGAAAATGTGAGTTGTGTGGTAGAAAAATTTTACTGGAAGATATGACAATAGACCATGTAAATCCGCTATCAATGGGCGGTGAGGATAACGTAAGTAATCTTAGTTGTACCTGTAGTCTTTGTAATCACTTTAAAGGAAATATATTACCTGATGATTTCTTTGAAAGAATTTCATTGATTTATTTGTATCAGATGGAAAAGAAGTATAAGGGAAAATTAAAATGGAGAATTGTACATAGTTTATTGTGTAAGATGGTTTGAAGGAAAATTTATACACAATTAATTGAAAAAAGAGGGAAGGAGTGATATAATATACACGTAAATAAATGTATGTTATATCGAATGGAGATTATGATGGTTAATTATAATAAATTAATGGCAAAATTAAAAGAAAAGGGAATTACTACCTATATTATACGGCAGAAAGCATTGATACCACAGGGAACATTAGCAAAGTTGAAAATGTGTAGTGGTGATTCAATGGAAGATATTGAAAAAAAATTACAGGAATATAAAGACAGCCATGATGGAAAAGATTTTATGTGCGATGTATCAACAAAAACCATTGAAGATATATGCCAGTTATTACAATGTCAGCCACAAGATTTAATTGAATGGAAAGTAGATTTAAAACCAGAATTGGCATATGAAAACAGATTTAAAGAATCCAATTAAAAAGGGTACTTGAAATCTCAAGCACCCTAGTATATAATTTACTTAGAAAGGTTATCGGATGCAATATCCGATTGCCCTCAGTATTGAAATGATATTATAAGAATAAGCATCCAAACTTTGCGAGGGTTAGGGATGCTTATTTCTTTTTGTCATTATGATTGTCTATAAAAGACAGAGCCGAAAATATTACTAACAATAAAGTCAAAACTTCCATCGTGTTCATGGGCATCCCCTCCTTTATGTACTAGAGGGCATCTGACTCGGAAAATCGCATCCTGCTTTCTTTTCAATTATACAACCAGATTATACCATAAACAGAACTGATGTTCAATTAAAAAAGAGGTGTTTCTTCCTATTATAATGTAGGAAAAATTATCTCTTATTTTTATGACTGCTGCTTTTGGGAATTTTCTGATTGGAGCATCACCAATTTATAATTATCCTGAATGCACTGCATTTCTAATTCTTTTAATCTCTTTTTCTTTCTTTCAATCATGTATTCTAATATTTTTTCTAAGATTTTCAAATAAGTACCTCCGATAAATTCTATCTTCATATATATGATAACTTCCACATGGAAAATATACAATGTTTGGAAGAAAAATTTCTTGAATTATTTTTTCAAGATAAGGGGAATATTATTGAATTTTGGGGTATTTATAAGTGAAGACATAATGGAAATTTCAATAAAATTTCTGGAAATGGTTTTAATTAAAATTCAATAAAATTTCTTGGAGGGATTAGAATGGAAGAACTGATAAAGGATTTTGAAAGCAGATTATATTTAGATGGAAAATCTGATAAGACCATAAGAACATATACAACATCAATGAGGGAATATTTCAAATGGTTTTATGACAGCTTTGGTGAAGTGGAATTTAAGAAACTGTACAGAGAGAATATCCTGGAATACAAAAATTATTTGAAGAATATAAAACGTTCTCCACGTTCAGGAAACAACCTTAATGCAAAAACCATCAACGCAAAGTTATCAGCCTTGATTAAATACAATGAACTGATACAAGGAGATAATATCGTAATCAGTAAAAGAGATTTGATTAAAGTACAAGCGGAAATAATTAGTCCTACCAACATTACAAAGAAAGAGGTTGAAGAGTTCCGACAAAGGATATTACAAAGTGAAGGTTGTTCTGCTAAACGGAATTATGCCATTGTAACAATTATGGCTTATGCCGGACTAAGAATATCAGAGGTTTTAAATCTGAAGAAAACGGATATTAATACTACTGCAAGTCAGATTAGGGTTGCTGATGGTAAAGGAGAGAAACAAAGGACAGTTATTATCAACAGTAAAATTATATCTGCCATTAGGGAATATGAGAAGTCGGATAAGGTGGATTCTGAGTATCTTTTTCATAACAGTAGAGGAAAAGTTTTAAATCCATCTACCATCAATAAAGTATTTGATGATTTTAGTGCT
>CALAEX010000206.1 GCA_937891165.1 uncultured Lachnospiraceae bacterium
TAGATTATCTCATAAAATTTTAAAAAGAAGGAACGGTAGGTTATTCATCGCTTACCTTCTGATACGTTATATGCATTTTTTATCTCAATAATAACTTCTGATTTGCCAGATGTGATTGCTCCATCTTTGATACTTAATTGTATTTGCTTCTAAAATACAAATGACATTAGCCTACTCACAATGGTTTCCAAACCTCGTTGACCAAAAAAGACAGCTCCCGAATTAAAGAGCTGTCTTTTAAAAAATATTTAGTAGAGCATGTCATGTGACGTCTGGTTGGAAATTAAAGCCCTTGCCCCCTTTATCTCTGTATTATCAATTAGATAAAGTTTATCAGATACATTATAAGTATTACCACCAAATGAAATCTCATGGTTTATAAAACCAAGACTGAAGAAAAATCTAATCTGTCTGCCGTTACTGCCATTCAATCCAATGTTATAAGCATCTTGACTTGCAGATGAACCATAATCAAATTTATCGGATAAAACAATATTTCCAATCTGTATATTTGTCTTATGAACTGATATACATAAAGCAGATGTTTCTTCGTCATACCATTTACTAGTCGCACTACCGCTAGAACCCGACTTATTATTTACTGAACCAGAATGTTCTAACATATCACGAATTTGTGTTTCTAATCCCCACTCAGATAATATGCTCTTGGCAGTATCCTCATCTACCCCATAAGAAGTCTCTATCTCATCAATCAAATCAGCTTTTCCGCTTACAATCTGACCGCCTTCTACCAATATCCTAATTTGCTTTGTAGTTGTAGAAGAAACTGTTGTATCCGTTATATCGAATGACATCGAATCAAAATTGCTTACTCTAGAATTAGCACCCTTATCTGAAAAATAAGCACTGGTTACTTCTGTAGTAATATTAGATTTAATAGCATTTACAAACTCCGTATGAGCAGTCGCAGTATCTGGATTTGTCCAACTTTCGGATGGTTTAAATACAACTGAAGATACCTCACTAATATCGCCATCATATAAATCTAAACTCATACTTACACAAGCTATCTGCGGATTGTTTGTACTTGCAACGGTGTAACCAGTACCTTGAGGTGCCATCTGAATTACATCCTGAGCATCATCAAAATTTTCAATAAACTCCCACACTCTTGTACCAGTTAACGGAGAATCAACTATTATCGTCCCCTGTAACCATGCACTCGGAATAAATACTTTATATCCATGAATGGTAGACCCTGTTGCCGTACGTTCCTTTTCTCCCATACAGTAAACTGTTTCTAGTACTGGTGCATCGTCAGTACCCCATACACCATCGTGAGCCATCTTATACATCTTATACTTAATTTCTGGTATTACCGATAAAGTACCAACTTCTGAACTAAAAATGGCTCTAGTAATAGCGTTATTTACTCTGCCACCTTTATAGACTGTATCTCCGCTACTATATGAACTTGAAGTACCTAAATTCATCGGTGTGTACTTATAAATTCCATGGTCTAATTTGTAAGAAATCTTAGCATCTGGATAGTCAGTATCTGACGTAATGTACTTCTTAGAATGAGATACAGTGTAACTACCATATTTCAATTCATCATCCTTTGGGTCAGCTGTACCTTTATCATCTCTTTCTTTTATATAACTCACTGTCTCTATATAGTTCTCTGTGCTATAAGCACTAAATGTATATGTTGAGCTTTTAACTACATCAGATAAAGACTCAGTATTTGCAGTATAAGATAAGCCACTACTCTTAGTATGCCCAACACTTAACTTCAACTTATCTGTTATAAAGGGCTTCTCCGAAGTTCCTATGCCTCTATAATCACAAACTACTATATTATCACCAAATATACTTCTTGAATATGTAAAGCCATATCCTGGTCTTACATCTGTCTGTGATGTCGTAAAATCTTTTACTAGTTTATCTACATCACCCCATAAGCCTGAAGATGCTCTGTAAAATAATACCTTATTTCTGCTATCATCCTTACCACAATAATAAGCTACCAGTGAAGATGTAACTTCCTCGCTTACATGCCACTTACCGCCTTTTAAAGTACTACCCGAATAAGGACTATCTATATGCTTTTTCCATACTGACTCAGCACCCATATTCTTAATCATTGCATTACTATTTGCTTCTCGCATGTCAGGCTGAAAATCGGTGAAATAATAATTCAACTGATTTGCACCCAAATAATCTGTTACATTAACTGGATTTGGAGCGTTTGGACTTGGCTGTTCTGGAGCAGGTTCCTCGTTTGACCTCACCATGATAGTTCCAAACCCATTACCCCTAGCAATTAAGTCATCATAACTCTCTTTCTGACCACTATTTACTGTGGGTGCTGAGCATCCTGCCCAATCATACACTAAATATCCGCAGTGACTTAAACGCTGTCTACGAATCTTGTCACAATAAGTTTTACCTAACGAATTAAAAATTTTATTGAGTGAGTAACTTGTTCCTGCTACAAAAGTTGTATTCTCAGAATTCTCGAGTCCGAGCCAAATGACTCCCTCAATACATAAATAATAATCATTATCTCTGAATGTTGCTATCCATGACTCACCAAATAAATTTTCTATTAAAGTACAAACATTTGCATCACCATCTCCATCGCTATCCGAAAGCAACCACTGCTTCATTGGCTCCCCATAAGCCGTATCAGTTACAGTGCAAAACGGTGGCTGATTGAAGCCTCCATTTGTTATCTGTGAAATTGTATAATCTGATATAGTTGTATATATCGTATCAGTCACTCTAGTAACTAAACCATCTAACACTATACCATTTGCAGGCTTTGACGAAAACGGAACTAAGATGATATCACTTACTGGTGTTCCCGTATTGTCCGTTATGTATATTAAATAGCCACTTCTAAACTTACTGAAGCCAGTCAAACTATTTTGTGCCTCAGATGCCCCTTCCTCAATACTATCCGCATTACCTTCGTCAGCGTAAACTGGAACTACCCCTGACAAGGTTAATAATGTCAGCATTAATACCAGATACTTAAATAATCTCTTTATTCTCATGATAATATCCTCCTTTAACCGTTAAGATTTGGATGGTCTTAGGAAAAATACTATCTACCTAGAGATTTCTATGATGTCTGTGCAAAAAGAAAGACCTCTGATAACTTATTACTGTCAAAGGTCTTATATGTATTAAAGATTATACTTTCTTCTGAACCATTCAGCCTTCTTAGCTTGAATATCATCATTCTCATCATCAGACTTAAATACAAGTTCATTTAATACGCACCCTTCTGATAACACGTCATTAAAGAATTTATTTTTATATGATTCAGTATTTATAGATGCTACGTAAATATCACCACCTTCATCATGGTAAAATACAGAACTAGAAATAAAATCATCTCCTAATAAAGCTATTTTCCTGTCAGTATCTAAAACCAAAAAGAAGTAAAACTCTTTAAAATCAATATTATCAAACTTAACATTTTTTGCAATGCAAGGATATCCGTATAACTTATGACCAGACGCAGACTTAAATTCTTCTTCTTTAACATTATTTTTCTTGAATTCATCCTTTATAGCCTTAACCTGATTTAAACTCCATCTATCCCTTAATGCATAAATGCTTATAACTGTACGTTTTGCACCAGTATCATACTTTAAAGATACAGAACAATCCTTTTTATTTATCACTACATTTTCTAAAGACGCTCTAAAGCTACATAAATCCTCAGAATACTCAAATACAATCGGCTGATTAATCAATACAGTCCACCTCTTCCTTTCCTACCCCTCTTAGTAGTTTAAGTTCTGGGTAAATTATATCTCTCAATTCACTAAGAGCCTCATTATACTTCTCCTCACTAGCGTAGCATACAATATTCAATTCTCTAGAATTAGCATCTCGGAAATATAAAGAATCACAATCTAAATGCTCACCTAACCAATTACCTGAACGCACTTTATATGGTTTCTCGAAAAATACTATACCATCTCTTATTTCACATTTTGGTTTAACTTTAGACATATAATCACCTACCTAATTAATATAGTGTTTCCTTTTATTACTATAATTATACCATACTTCTAAGGATTTCTGATATACTATTGTTAAAAAACGGATAGAAATCTTAAGATTTCTATCCGTATGTCACTGTTATACCCCTTAATTATAGTTCATTCCTCCACCATCTCCAGTACCGCCAGTACCTTCACCATTAAATGAACCCTTACCACCAGAATCTGGTTCATTTCCGAATAAGCCAGCTATAGCATCCTGCACTTCTTCTCTTGAGGAACTATCTGTGGAAGAACTGTCAGAAGAATCAGATGTCTGAGATGACTGGTTACCTCCTGATGACTGTGATGAACCTGAGCTACCAGAACTCTGTGTTACTACTGTCTTATCCTTACTTAATAAGCTGGATTTAATATAACACTGTATTGCATTAAACTCAACTTTCGACCAATCTCCCTCTACACCAACTACACGAATTTCTGTATTAACTGGAGCTGTTCCGACAAGGTCAGAATCCTTTGAAGCTTGTGCTCTCACATTACAATTGGTATTAGTGTACATTATGTATGGTTCGAATGCTTCTTCTGTCTGCTGTTCTTCGGCTACATCCATACTCTCTACGATTTCTGTGCTTTCAGTTCCATCTCCGCCTTCAATCTCCTCAAGGTTGGCTAGTACATCTTCTTCACTGTCGATATCTAAGTTAAACTTAGCGTCTACCCCAGAGATGTATCCTGTGATACCAGACTCTGTCTTTACTTTGTAGATATCCATCTCTTTACCATCTAAATACAGATGGTGTGTTACTGTCACTATCTCATCCAGTTTAAGGTCAGCTACTTTTCCATTTAAATCTGATGTGGAATATAATACTGCATCCTTAGTGATTAGACCACTGTACTGCATACCTACAGCAACTTCGTCGTATACTGTTTCCTTAACTTCTGTCTGTACTTCGGCAACTACCTCTGTATCGTTGTTGACCTCATTTTCATCTGTTCCTGCCCCACAACCTACCGCTACAGATGATAAAATCATACTGACTGTTAATAACATGGTTGTCTTAATTAAATCTCTGTTTCTTATCATGTTTTTCTACCTACCTTTCATATTAATATAAAAAATAATTGCTAATACTAAAAATCACATGAGCTATATCTTTATTCCTATCTGCAAACTTACTTAATCATATCAGGAAAATAATAATTCAACTCGTTGGCTTTTAAATAATCTGTTACACCCTCAGCAGGTGGAGTTGGGGCGTCTGATTCGTCATCTGAAACTTCTCCATCTGGTGAAATCGTGATTAGACCATACCCCTCAATGATGATTGTTTCGTATGGAATAGTACCAGATGGAACTGAACTCGGTTTCGGTACGCCTGACTGGTCATACTCTAAATAACCAGACTTAGGTAATCTTGATTTCCAATGCTTACCTAACCATGTATACCCTCCTGCATTTGCTAACTGGGCAATTGTCTTTGCTGTATAAGCATACATGTCACCGTCTGCCTGCAATGCTGTCCAACTGACACATTCGATTACTAAATGTTTATTGTTACTCCCAATCGACCTCACCAATGACAAATTTATCAAATACCTCCTCACCCATCAAAGCGTTCAGTGATTCCATAACCAGTTTCATATCATTTTCATCATACGGTAATAAGTCCTCTTCACACATATAGAAAAAATTAAGCCACAAGTAATCTTTTCCCATTTCATATTCATCTACACAATCTGGCACAATGTTATCACCCATATATTGACGAATAAATTCAGCTATAAGGGCAAGGTGTCCTTCTTCTGTCGATTCGAACTCCTGCATCAGAATCAACTTCAGATTATCCTGCTGTTCTTCTGACATGGTATACCCCTTTGGACTTATAAACATGACATTTCCCATGTACTTTGGAGCTTCTATCTGGCTTGCCATATTTATAAGTTCTTCCTTTAACTCGTCCTGTGTGTCTTTTTCAACCTTCTGGATACCATTGTGAACTGACTGTAGAAAAATCCCTATCGATTTGCCGTATGGTACAAGCGGTTCTAGTATCTTTGGCAGATTATCTACCACTTCATCTTTAATACAACGAAATATATTTATGATTACATTTCTCTTCAGCATTACTACTCTCCTCATTGGTTATATTTTTTCATGGATATTATAACTCATTTGAGTGTGTTTTTTCAACAATATCTTGCTCCTTTTTTTACATCTATCCTATTCGACACATATCATTACAATAATTACATATAACTTAAATGAGGTATAGAAGATGCTGAAAAATGTTACTCTTATGAAAATTGAATCTTTTATGGAACAGAAAGAATGGACAGTTTACAGACTTGCAAAAGAATCTGACATTCCATATAGTAGTCTGAATAATCTCTTCCAGAGAAATACCGAACCGACTCTGCCGACTCTTCGTAAAATCTGTGATGGTCTTGGTATCTCCATGTCCGATTTTTTCAGTGATGAATGTACCCCTCCAAATTTGGAATACTCTGCTGACGAGCGAAAACTTATATCACTCTATAGAACCTTAAAACTGGGTGACCAGAAACTTCTCATGACGTACGCTCAGGCTCTTAACAGGGAATTGCCAAAATAACTGGTATATTACCCCATGAACATTTGCACTTTCCGCACTCCTCATCCAGTACCATGCTACAAAATCAAGACCATTCTGCTTAATACCTAAAAATATTCAACCGCAGGAATTTAACTGACGATTTCTGTTTTATATGAACTACTCTCATGTCTATATACTATGTAAAAACAAGCTGTCTGCCCAACTAAAATGCCTATCGGCGAATACCTCGCTAACTGGAACTGCACGTACTGAAGTAGCTATATGCGAAGTTATCTGTGAACTCTGTCTTTTTACGATAATCTCCAAATTACTCTAAAAATATCATGAATGGAAATGTGTGCTTTAAACATATCTGTTATTACCCAAATGGGTGTCATGTGTGTTATAAAACAAACTGTCACAAGTCTATTCTTAGATACTAAGAATCTATAGATATCATGTGTGACTTAGCAGCAACTGTCTGCATCTCTCTCCAACTCTATCATCTATGTCACAACAGTCTGACTTTACCATGTGTGTTTAAAAGATATCTTTATCATGTCTGCTACTGTCTGTCACTTGTACTTATAACCGTTTATTCATTCATGTTACAATCGCATATTTAATATCAGTAGTTGTATCAGAATATACATTTACATCATTTTTAATCTTTATCTCACATCCGATTATAGCTACAATCTTCATAATTCTCATCATTCCAAATGTCAAACTGTGCTTTAATATCACTCTGTCATTACATATCTTATGCCAATCCTATGCAGTACTGCTCCCACATGCTCGACGGGTTATATAATATAGATAGAATCTACACATCTTACTCATACTTTTACATAACTATCTCGTAATGAAAAACTGTGTATTAACCCCCACCAATAGCACCAGAAAGCAATCACTCCTTACCATAAAACATGGAGCATCTGCTCTCTGGTGCAATTTTCTGCAGAACCACAAGCTGAAATGGAAACAGATAAGTGTATCTTAATTCATCAGCAAATATGGAGAAATCCCCAAAGCCTGAGCAACACGGAGTACTGTGCATGCTCTAGCGGTCTTAATATTCCGCTCGCCCGTCTCGTACTTTTGAATACTACCTAGCCCCACTCCCGACTTTTCTGAAAGCTGTGTCTGTGTCAGCCCCTTACGTTCACGATAATACTTTAGTGTACTGCCATCAGAATAAGAACCTCCATCTGCCAGAAACCATGCCTGATATAATTTCTGCACGTCCAGACCAAAGCTGTTATACCCCATCAAAACACAGTCAAAGTAACTCCGTGTCGGTACGCCAGACATAGCCCTTGCATCCATGATATAAACCATACCTTCCACCACTCTACCATTTGATAGCACTACCTTAACTATGTGTTTTTGGTAATGCATCGGATAACCCTCATATCGGTCGAGCCTTGCTTCATCTCCTGCAGTAATACTCCAGACCACAACAGGTACATATTCGCCATCGTAAGGCTCAATCGTCGCATACGAATACACCCCGAGTCCCTTAAACACAAGTCTGTAATCATTAATCCTGCCAACTCCATAAACCTCTGCATCTGGACATCTCTGCTCCATCTGCGGTACATTCAAATTACTGCCATATGCAACATAAAGCGTGTACTTAGCCATAAAATAATCCTCCTTAATTATTGTAAATTTTTATATAAATGTAAGTCTTACCCCGACAGGAGAAGTGCCTAAGCACTTCTTCCATGCCTCCAAGCGGAATCTCCATTCAAGTTCTTAGTCATATGATGACGGCAGGTCTTAAACTCATCACCAATCAGCCCCAGTCGCAACAGCCAACATCTCATGTTATATTTTTCATTATCTGATACACTTCGTTTACAACTCGCTTTTTTCTGTGTCAGAGCCTGATGGCTAACTGCCAAACAAAATTGAATGTAAGCCTTTATTTCGCCTGCATGAAGCGTTGAGTTGAATATGCGAAATTCGATTGTCCCCTTAGTAAAAGTACTGTGTAAATTTAATCCTCTATATCTGGAATCATTATAATGCTCACTTCTTGAGCCATGTGAACCCTCATACCACATATCAGCTAATTCGCTCATTGTTTGGGGCTTTTTTTTGTTTATCACTTCAATAAGACGTTCATTGACCTTTTTACAATAACTAAGCCTTTGTGAATCTACCTGAAGTGCTTTATATAAGATATCCTCTTTTTGAGCCATCAGATTAACAAGATTTCGGAGTGTCGACGGATTATGGCAACTCGTTGCATTAACATGAATATGGATACCGCATGACTTATTGACAAAGGCATGAGACTGCCGCAGTCTACGTACCACTTCTTGCAAGTCCTCAATGTCATCATATTCCAAAATCGGACTTACCACTTCAACCGCATATTCTCGACCTGCAATACACTTTCTGCCAGACTCTGTTTTCTTCTGACAAGTTATAGAACTGTCTGACATACACTTCCAAACTCGCCCAGTTCTATCAGTCGCTGAATAGGTATCATACCCAGTTCCAACATATCTCGATGTCGTACCAAAATATTCCGCAATCACCTCAGCAGCTCTCTTTCGTGTCAGCCCTGTCATTTCAATTTCAATTCCAAATCTCTGTGTTTTCATACATAACCTCCATATCGTACATTTGTTCTGCTCTTTCGGTGTGTGTATGTTACCTCTGGTGTGGGAGTATTGCAACTTAATCCTGCACTCTAAAATAGCCAAAATTATTGGCTAAAACTGACAAGTTCTTTGTTCATTAGTAGTATCCTCATAAAAAAATGAATAACAGTCTATTTATTTTTCAACTGCAAATATTAATAAACTTTCAAAAAGAGCAGACCGAATTTTATTATGAAGCCTCTAACAAATGCATACTCCTTCTATTTGATAAGCAATATATAACCCCTAAAACTATTACAGCTAAATTATTTAAAATAAACTTTACAGACATTGCAAAAACAACAATATGTCTTTATAATCCAAAATTATTTATATATCTGAAAATTACAAAAAGCCTTATCTGATGATTTAAATCAGATAAGGCTAAGTAATTATCCACATTATTTTCTAATTATTATCTTCATCATCTTCTTCCATGAAGTTTATTGGATTATAGTAATCTTCCTGCGGTATTTTAATTCGGTAACCAGTGCATACTTCATCTCTAAGAGTAAATTTTGCAGTAATGGTATCCTTATTGCTTGTCATCAAAAGTCCCATTCTTTTGAGTGCATTCATACAAACTCTTGTATCCGAAAAATTACCTTTTAACAGAATCCTCTCAGCCTGCGTTTTGGTCAGGCATATTGTTCGATTGAAAGTAACTACTTTTTTCTTCCCATTTTCCATCATTATTTTCTCTTCTGGCGATTTCATTGTTAATACTTTTCCTTCTGCATATGGAGGAATTTTAATATCACCAAATGCATTCCACTCCTGTTCTGGGAATTTATCCTTATTGGAAATAAAATACTCACGAATCCAATTATATGTATGAATTCCTATATTTCCTTCGTTATCTATTTCACAAATTATCTTTTTGTAAAAAAAATCAAATATTTGATTTTTCGATAAGTGAACTTCCAATATTTCTTCTAAAATATCTGCTGATGTCATAAACAAAGCCAAAGTTTTTGAAACTCTTCCAACTGTTTTGTTATTAATCCCATTTTCTTTTGCTTTTTTCATGTACATCTCTTTCCAATGCTTGAATCTTTCATGCCACTTCTGCTCCGTGTCCTCTAAAAGTTTCTGAGCAATCATCGGTGTTACATGTCCATAATTATTTTTAACTATACGTGAAATCTCCTCAGCATGTTTGTCTGATTTTGTCCACTCCACTCCAAACATTTCAAATACTCTAACACGCAATCCCCCATTATTCTTACACTTTGCCAGAATACTCTCTTCACCATTCGACAGTATCATAGTCGTAAATTTTTCTAATTTTTGCAACTTTCTACCGCCACTTCCTAATCTTTCTTTATCCTGCCCACTTGCTAAGGCATATAACAAACTAGTGATATCGCTCTTTGTACAATTGGAAAGTTCGTCCAATACCACAGGATAACCATTATTTCCACTTAATTTTTTCTTAATAGATGCATTTGTAGCATCATATGTTATAAAAACAGCTTTATCATCTTTACTATCAGGTAACCCTCCCAATGAAGCAAATAGTTCTGATGCTGCACTCTTTCCTTCCGTTGTATCACTGTAAATATGCAATACTGAATTTACAATACTCTCTGACCATTCAGTTTTTGCAAAACCAAGCACAGTTGCAGAACCAGCAACTGAAATGAGAGCCTCTAATGGTGTGTGCCCTACTACTAAATTTTTTATCATTTCCTTGTAGACTTCAAAACTGCCTCTCGGAGTAATTTTCATAGTTCCCCTATATCCTGATTTTTCTACTACCCCACTGCTTGTAAGTTTATTTTCACCAAAAAAAACTCTTTCTCCATCAACTACACTCCAACCAACTGACTCGTGTATTTTTTCCACCTCTGGAAATTTTGCTATTTGGGGTGGTATGTGATTACCATCAAAATCCACTTTTCCACTTTCAAAAAGTGAAGGCAACTGGCTTCTTGCATTTACTACCTCTGCATCTAACTCATTAAAATACCGAAACATAGTTTTGCTATCTAAATTTAAACCACCACCCTTGACCATAATCATGTGCAAATTTTTGGCATTCAAATCCCCCTTTGATACTTCTACTATAACTTCTTTTCTTTCAGCTGAATGTGCATCCATAAATGAAAATTTAACATTATATAAATTTTTTTCTTCATCTTTTTGATACGAAATAATTGTAATCTTTGAGCCACACAGATTACCATCGCAGTATACATATCCACCTTTAACTATTATTTTACCCTTTTTCAATATAACATCCTCCTTTGACTAAACATACAATCTGATGCAAATTGATTGTAACATAATTTTTATTTCTAATCTTTACTCCCCCTTTCTTGATATTTGAAAAAACAAAAAAAAGCCCCAACAAAACATTTTTTGTCTTGTTAGAGCTGATTGCCATTCTCAACATGTGTATCACGCGCCAGGCATGCATCAATGTCCGATATGGTTCTGTCTAAATTTTGTAAATAAACACTATCACATATTATTTTGTTTGTCAACATATTTTTTCAAAATTTTTACAGTTTTGAAAAGTTATAACTAAGTCTACTCATATAAATACCTCTTACAAAGGCGAAAACGGATTCTATAACACTTTCTATGATATGGATATTAGTACATTAACAAATGAATCGCTGACATATACATTATAACTATTTTACATATCCAAATTATTAACATCACCTTTTTCATTTATTGTCTGCATTTTCACCTAGATTTCTAGATTTCATACATCAAACAATTAACAAAGGTACTATAAAAAAACAAAAAATGATACTTATTTGCTCTAAAATACTTACACCTCTTGCAAAAAGAGCCTATAGGGATTCCTCCTTATAGGCTCTAAATCGCATAAAATCAAGGTTTTTTAATTGCTCATCTGTTAGCTATAGCTGCCTGTGTCGCTATCACTTATATGAGGACTCTCTACTAAGGATACAGTGGCATGACCTTTTCGACCATCCACTTTCAGTTTAACATCTTCATCATATAAATTCAATTTCCAAACAAAACAATCTTTATAAACTATAATTTCGTCTACAAATGCATCAATTACCTCGTCTGGTATGCTATGTGTTGAAAAATTGAAGTCCTGTTCTAATCCATATTTCAGAACTTCTATTTTTTTCTCGCAATCTTCTTCAGTAAGTTCTTCCTCTAACTGATAAGATGCTAATACTTTATTCAATCGTTCAATTTCTGCGTTTACTGTTTTCTTCTTTTCTTCAAACATTGCTTTGTCAATTTCACCTGACATACGCATTTCCACAAGAACATCGAATCTTTTTTCTTGTACTTTAATTTTCTGTTTTGTTTCTTCTATCTCATCCAGAAAACTATCATCTCTCTCATCTCTGAAATGCTTATCCAACATCTCATTTGCAATTTTCAAAACTCCGGTTCTATCTTTCCAAAAGTTCTGAAAAATGATATCTGCCATTGCTCCCAGTTTCCATGCTGGAACCATTGGCACATCACATATTCCCTCAATATTAAGACCTTTACCAATTCTGGTCTTTATTGTACCAGTTCGTATCTGGCTGTAACATTGATAACAATATTGAGGAACACCATTGATTCTGCGCCAGTTTCTTCTATTAAAAGTAGCTCCGCAGGAACATCTCAACTTTCTACACCACACATCATTAGAAGAATGAACTCCTCTAGCGCCTCTATTATTTACACTAACAGATTTGCTATCTAATATTTTCTGTACTTTTTCAAATTCTTCCTCTGTAATAATTGGTTCATGTGGTCCTCTCACCGTAATCTTGTCTACAGCGCCAAAATTATTAACTTTCTTCTGTTCCAGATAATCTGGAACATATTGTTTTCGATATGTAACAATTCCACAATAAAATGAATTATTCAATATTCTGCTAATATTCGCAGGTTCCCATCTTGTCAATCCTGTTGCAGTTAATCTCCCAGCTTTTTCGAGCTCAAACTGTATTTTTCGCATTCCCATTCCGTCTAAGTACATATCATAAATCATACGTACAGTTCTTGCCTGCTCTGGATTTATAACATATCCCTTATCAACTCTGTCATATCCTAAGATATTTCCATTACCATAAGCTACTCCATTTTGGAATGACACCATCTGACCTGCTTTTACTCGCATGGAAGTCTTTTTACTTTCATTCTGAGCTAATGTTGCCATAATGGTCAATCTCAGTTCTCCATCATCATCGTTCATTGTCCATATATTATCTTCTGTAAAATACACTTCCACACCCCATTTTTTCAATAATCGGGTCTGTTGTAAAGTATCTACAGTATTTCTTGCAAATCGGGATACCTCTCTTGTAACAATGAGATCAAATTTTCCTAATTCTGCATCTTCCATCATCTGCAAAAAGTTCTTTCTTTTCTTCATGGAAGTTCCTGTAATGCCTTCATCAATGTAAGTCTTATATAACTTCCATTCTGGATGAAAAGCCATAAGATTATCATAATATTGCACCTGATTTTCCAATGCAGATAACTGTGCTTCATGTTCTGTTGACACACGAGCATAAATAGCCACAACTCGTTCTTTCATAGGTATTTCCCCTCTCTTATCCTACATTGTAAACATCTATAATATACTATAAATTCCTCTAAAAATCAAGTATTCTTCACTTTTGGCTCATACTCTCTTTTTATATTTTGGTAAACATGATCTGGTATCTTTCCACTATTATGCAAGTGTTTCATAAGTGCTAAAGCTAGTATTACTTTACTCTTTTCATTTTTCTTATCATTTTTCATTTTTTAATGCTCTTTTCTTACTTTATTGTGTATGCCAATAAATATATCTACTCAACTATATTTTAATAGACATACAAAACACCTCACAGGTGGCAGTCGGGTTCTGCCCACATTGGAATTGCACCATCAATCGTTATTTGACCATTTCCGGAAGTATCATTATTACGAAATTGTATCTTGGCCATGTGAGTCCCAATCACACTGCAACACGGACATTTTTCGCTCAAGTTTTTGTATTTCATGATCTTGATAATGACTTTGTTTCTTCATTATTAAATACATTAACCGTTCTGGCGTGTCTGCTACTTGGCTCCACAATTTCTTACGTCCTATGAGGTTTATTATTTAATTGTCAATGTGCAATATTGCATTAACAAATTATTGAACGGAAAGGGATACGGCCTCAATTTGTTATGCCACTTTAAATGCTAAAATTTTAGTTATGAGCTTTGTTTCTAATCTACGACGCAAAGTTTCATCTACACAATAATGTGGCTTACCCTGTTCGTCATACAATTTTTTAGTAGATAATACCGCTATATAACCCTCATAATGTTTTAAGACGGTATTGATAGCTTCTACACTACCCGACGCAGCTTCCACAATGATATTGTAAGGTAATAAACTAAACGTTTTATCAGGCTTCTCCATCTTCTAATCCCTCCATTATTTTCTTCAGTGCTTGAAGAGAGCTTACTCGATGATGATGAATCGTACTTCTTACTAAATTCATGTTCCTAGCAATATCTGTATCTGTCATATCCATGAAAAATGATAATAAGATTACATTACGTTTCTTTTCCGGTAAATGTTTTAATGCTTCACTAAGCAACTCATCCTTTACTTCAATATCATAACTAAGCACACGAAAAATTTCTGATTCTATTATGTACTCATCCATAATTTTCAACTGATTCAGCTCCTCTCTCGTTAATTCTGAAAAAGAAATTTCATGTTTTAGTCTATAATTTCTTTCCCGTTCATAATCAATCATTTCATTCTTTAGTAAGGTTTTGCAAAAGCTATCAAACTGTTTTCTAATTCTTAGCTGCTGTTCGAAAGAAGAGTTCTCCATAAGAGTTCACCTCCTTTCGTACCCACTGGAATAGAGTGAAATATCTCCCTTTCACTCCATAGCACGAATGGAATTTTTGATTTCGTCGAAACTTTAAAAAGAAATTTTTATACAAAAAACGCCCACGCAGGCAAGTATTCACCTGATGGACGTTTATCGTATGTAATATTAAATTTTTACCACATGATACAGACTTATATAGTTCACTTTTCTGATTACAGTTATTCACATCATTATAGATGTTACTTATAAATAATCCTTTCCACGCTTATCTCTACACTGGTGTAAAAGACCATAAAAAAATCCTTTATAATGTGAATTCTTCATAAATCTCCCAAACACATTCAAAGGACAAAAACAACGTAAAAAAACCTTTGAATATTGCGTTTTTTTATATGCAATATCCAAAGTTCTATATCTTATTGTGTATTATACCCCCTCGACAAAGTGAAATATTAGTGCATTTTCAATCTTGATTGTGAACTATACACTATATTCGGAGGTGCATATATGGCTGAAACAAAGAAAACTGATAAAAGCATGGGATTTCGTCTGAAACAGGCAAGAACTGAACAGAAAATGACCTACGAAGAATTAGCAGAAAAATCCGGTGTTTCCTCTCGATATATTAAGGAAATTGAAAATCATGGAAATATACCCAGTATTGAGAAATTAGGACAACTCATCCGAGCATTACATATTTCTGCTGATCCATTTTTCTATCCGGCTGCTCCAACTGACAACTTAGATTATCAACGGTTACAAGTATATTTATCACAATGCACAGATGATCAAATAACCACTATCTTAGCCATTGTGGAAGCCTATCTTCGGACATATAAAAATCCCGAAAAATAGAATAACAAAAAATTCTGTATTTAAACTTGAGTTTTTCTGAATTATTCTGGAGTTTAAAAGGTGGTTCACCCAACATGAGCAAACCACCTTTTTCTATTCCGTTATTTTATTGAGCAAATTTTCTATTTCATCTCGTTTTTTAACAATGCCCAAACCAATAAGAATCTGCATTGTATCTACTATTCCTTGATAATATGCTCTTTGTTCTTCCTGAAAATGAGCATGTTCAACAGCATTTAGATATTTTTCCACATATACCCTATCCTCATCAGATAATGTAGTAATCCACTTTTCAAATATTTTCTGTTCTCTTTTTAGGATTGCATTAGCATTAGCCGCTTTCTCTGTTTGTACTGAATATTCTCTTTCTCTGCTTTCACTTCTTAATTCTTCAAATACACTAGTTAGTGTATCAAATACCTCATTCATTGTGCTTCCACCTTTCTTTAAAATAAGTATTGTATTTTCCAACAGATATTATCAATCCATTCTATATAAAATAAGCAGCAATCCATTTTTACGGACTACTGCTTATATTCTGATTAAATCGATACCCTACACCCCAGACAGTCTGTATATAAATAGGCTTACTGGGATTATCTTCTATCTTTTCTCTAATATTTCTAATATGACTCATCACAATATTGTAATCACCAGAATATGGCTCTTTCCATACAATATTATAAATCTGTTCTTTACTAAATACTCTGCCTGGATTTCTTGCTAATAAATAGAGAATTTCAAATTCAACAAATGTAACCTTAATCTCTCTCTTACCACGATATATCAATCTTTTCGCTACATCTATTTCCATTCCCTTATAAAGCAAATTTGTACATACAGGTTCTTCCACTATCCGTGACTTACCTTCAAAACTTTCTAGTACAGACATCACAGCTTCTAATACTTCATTCTCATTTTCCTCGAAGGAAAATAATAATAACTTAGCTATAACTCTTCCTCCTCAGTTAATTTCTCAAAATATTCTTCAAGACATATTCCCAACTCATAAATTTCCTGAGCAGCTTCTATTCCTACATAACGATAATGCCACGGTTCATAGCTTGTCCCAGTAATCTCCTGTTTTCCTACTGGATACCTTAAAATAAAACCATATTTATATGCATTCTCCGCAAGCCATTCATAAACCTCTTCATTGGTACACTTTGATTTATCTGCATTGATATCTATTGCAATCCCTAATTGATGCTCGCTCGTTCCCGGCAATGCAACCCATTCTTTTGCAGTTTTTTCAGCTCTTCTTTTCGAATACCCTTCATTTATGTATGCTTGTATCTTATCATCCAATATTTCTTGTTGTTCTTCTGTAGTTCTATATCCCTCTCTTACAATCGGATATATCCCCTCTGCCCTTGCTGCATCAAACATCTCTTGTAAGGCAGGATAGATTCTACTGTCTATCTTTTGACCATTTGATAATTCTGTTAATTCTACACTATAATCTTCCGGAATTTCATTCCAACGATTCACAACAATTAAATTCCATTCCTCTGAAGCTGAAATTTTGTGTGTAGTTCCTAATCTGGAATATATGTCTCCTGCTAATTGACACAAAGTCAACAGCAGATATGCTACAACTACTGTTTTTAGTAGTTTCTTAAACCAATTTTCTTTTCTCTTTCTTGCCATATACTATGCCTTTAATCTTCTTGACCAATTTTTAACAGCAAATGGCATACAACAAATTCCAATCAGTACCGGAACTGTAATCAACAGATATGGAGACCATATATACTTTCCAAATATATGAAACGTATTTGTTCTAAAAATATCTGTACTACTGCCAACTAATGGTAATAAATCTAAAGCTTTCTGCAGTTCATATGGAAGATACTCTGCAACCATCATCGGTCCATATACAACTGCCAGGCTAAATAACAATGCCAACACATTATTTTTTACTGTGGCTGATATAAACATTACAATACCAGCAAAACCAACTGCACCTAATAACGCAAACGCATACTCATAAATTTCTGCCTGCAGCATATTCATAGACGCAATTGCAAGTGGCTTAATATTTTGAATCGGCATATCCCATCCCATAGTCCCCATAAATAGTATCTGCGATACAATACTAGGAATTACAAGTATCAGAAAAAATTCTACTGTAAAAACTAATCCGGTCAAAATTTTTGCAGATGCAACTTTTCTCCAGCCATTTTTTGTTGTCAGTACCAAGGAACTCGTATTATCATGCCATTCCCCTGCAAATAAAGGTGATAATATAATTGCTAAAAATAACGCCATCACAATACCTAAGTCTGCAACTATGCTTCCAAGAAGTTGCGACCATCCTTCTACCCATTCATACTGAAATGGAGTTTCTACTTCCTGCTCCATATGAAGCAGATACTCTTTT
>CALAEX010000207.1 GCA_937891165.1 uncultured Lachnospiraceae bacterium
GACCACGTTCTCCAGTTTCACCTTGCTCACCTTTTTCACCTTTAGGACCAATTAAAGAAGGAGAGTTATACCAAGTTTCAGTACCTTTTTCTCTAACTGCTAATCTAACTTCAGTATCAGTGTATATCCACTTGAACTCAAGGTCTTTACCATCTAAGCCATCACGACCAGCAGGACCTTCATAAATTCTATCTTGTGGAAACACTGTTACTGTTTCTGGGCAACATGTAGTAACCTGAAATCCGTTAGAGTCAGTAACAGACTCATGTTGACCTAAAGCTCTATAACAATGAACCGAACAACCATTCGGGTATCTATTACAATTAAATTTTTCAATACAATTTTCGTACACTTAAAGCACCTCCTACCATAGAGTTTTCATTTCAAAACTAAGTGTATCTGACTCACCTTCAACATAACCTTGGCATCTGCCTCGGAATCTTGGAGGAACTTTATCCATCATATCCCTAACCATATAGAATAAGTTCATCTGATACTCCTGACGAAAGAGGGGAGCTGTATTGTTCCCCTCCTCATCAACTTTATAGAAGTTGTATGCAGCACCTGGTACTACAACACTTCTAATATATTTCTCTGGAAATACATTATAGTTAGGATAATCTGGAAAGAACTCCGCTTTGTATTCGCTAAATGTTGGATAGTTAGTATTTAACTGATTGTTAATATCATCAATAACTTTATCCATATATAGCATTAGCTCATCTTGTCTAAGCATTTCACCAGCTAAAGACTGGTTGATGAGATTACAAATCTTTGCTATTTCCATTTAAATTACCTCCTATTCAACAGGTGTTCCTGGTTCACCGTCATCGTCATATTCCCAATCGTTTCCGTTGCCTGGAATAGTTCCTTCTGCAGAACCAGAACCTGACACTAACGGTCTTTTATAACCACATTTTGTACAAGTTCTTCCTACAAACTCATGTTCACATTCTTCTTTAATATCACCAATAATAGCACTATTTCCTGCTTTAGGCTCTAAGTTAGAAGCTAAATTAGCTTCATCTTCTTTAATTCTAGCATTAATAGCTGTTATTCTTTCTGGTTTACCAATTAAAGTTGGTAATGGTTCAGCGTCATAGTGCTTAACCAAATCTTTATTTGCTCTCATAATTCCTTGAGAGTCTACATACATATTTATTCTTTTACATTGATTTATTGGACAACCCATTATAATCACTCCTTATAAAAAATTAGAGGATAACTAAACCGTAGCCTAATTATCCCCTTTTGTATTTATCTTAGAAAAGCTGAGTATCACCTGGAGTTGCTGTATCCAAATTAACTGGAATGTCAGCCATTCTTGTTTGCTTTGTGATTATCTCATCGACTTTCATACGTCTAGCAGTAATCTCATCAGCAAATGTTTTTGGAACAGCATGAGTGCTTCCGTTAACAGGGAAATAAATGCTTACGCCATTTATACTTACACGCATTACTTTACCAAAGTAAGGTTGGTATGTCGGAGAAAGGTAGATGTCTACCTTCTCCTCATTTCTATAATACTTAGCTAATTCACGCCTTTTAGATGTTGCTTCTAACATCTTTTTAGCTGCAGCTTTTTCTACTGCATCAGATGCTCTTGCCATTTAAATCATCCTTCCTATAGTAAGTTTACTTGTGTTGGAACACAAACATAATCTACTACAGCTTCTAATCTTGTAGAACCAAAACCAACTGAGTTAATCTTGAATCCGATAGATTGTCTTTGGTCGATTGGGTCAAGCACACCAGCAGAACCTTTAGCTTTAACATACATCTTAGCTTGTCCTTCACCAGCTAATCCAGTTCTAGTTAACGCATCTTTACCAACGATAAGGATGTGTTGTGTCTTGAACTCTTCATAAGCTGTTCCGTTAGCTGCGTTGTATGCTGCAATATCCCAAACTTTTTGGTTAGGAATATAAGAAGCATCTTCACCAGTTCTGAGGTCCTTAACATATCCGTTGATTGTCTTTAATACAGTTTCTGTAGCGTCTGCTCCAGCACCGCCAATTAAAGTATCCTTGTCAATTGTTAAGAAGTCATAACCATCACCAGCATTATTAACCTTGTATAATCTAACTGACTCTTTACCATCCTTGATGAACTTACCATCTGTAGGAACTAGTAATGTCTCATAGAATTCCATAGAGAACATAGCTGGTAGACAAGCTGCTGCTGTCTCATACATACCCTTTGTTGAGTTTTCGATTGTCATGTATTTTTCTACAACAGGGTCTGAAATCATGTCGTAGTAGAATTCAGGAGAACCGATAACATGGTATCTACCGTTAGCTCTTGGCTTAACTAAAGCTTTCTTTAACGCTAAGATTATTAATCTTAAGTCTGTCATAGAAGGTTTAGAATCCATTGTTAATCCTTCAAAGTTAGCAGCATTACCTGCGAACTCTTTTTGTGCAATAGAGAATAATGTTTCTCTAGCTAACAAATCAAGAGTTTCCATAGCTACTAAAGAGTATTCTTTAGTATAATGAGCAACTACTGGGTCAACTACTGCGAAATCTACTTTATCAGTAAATTCCATGTATCTACCATATTGTTTAGCTGCGATTTCATATTTTTCTACAGAACCCTTGTCAGATTTAGGTGGTACACCTTCTTCTAACGGAGTTGTATGTCCTTGTAATGGAGACCATCTTCTAACCATAAGCTTGTCAGCTTTTTCTTGGATAGGAGTCTCATCAGCCAATCTGAAATATACATATTGGTCTGCATCATATCTGATTGTATCTAATAATTGTTTAGAATAAAACACTTCTGGATTGATTACACCTGCACCAGCATTAGTAGCCATCTCGATATAAGTGTTTATATCTGCTGTAGCGTTTAACTTCATAAGTTCCACTCTCCTTTAAAAAGTTATTTTTTCTGTGTATCAAACCAATTATCTAACTCTTTAATGGAATTAATTTTGCCTGTTTCTCCTTTTGTCTGCCCTTGAGTATTGCCAGGTTGTGTACTTTGGGTACCAGCCTTAGCAGCTCTCTGTTGTTCAGCTTGAACTGCTTTCGCAACTTCAGCTTGAATTATGTCATTGAAGTGTCTTAGCTTGTATTCCTTAATTACATCAACATCCTGTTCAAAAGGATTCATGTTGTCCTTAAGCAATTCAACTGCGAACTCCTTAATTTTAGCTTGGTCTAAGCCAAATTCTTTTTGGATTTTACTAAATCCTAAATAAGCATTCTCTTGTAATTGATGTGCTCTATACTCCTTATCACGCTGTTCTAAGTTGTTAATCTTATTGATAATGTCTTCAGGAACTCCTGTTTGCTTAGCTTGAGCTTTAACAATCGCTTCCTGAACCTTACTCATGACGTCTTCCATAGGAGTATCTTCTGGAATGTTAAGTATCTTTTGGAGACCAGTTAACAGTTGCTTCTTTTGATTCGCTTCTTGTCTTAGCTGTGCAAAAGCAAAGGCTTGTTTAGATTGGTCTTCAGGAATACCTCCGTCATTGTCTTTGTTGTTTTCCTCACCAGTACTATTCTGGTCTTGACCAGAATTGTCTTCAGTTCCTTCGGTCTGCTTTCCTGACTCATCAGTACCAGCATTATCATCCGCAGATGCTCCTTGATTGTCCCCTTCCGTAGAAGTGGATGCGTCACCATTATTAGTTTCGACTCCAAGGTAACCTAATAAATCATCAAGACTTTCCTCGGCAAAGAACTGTAAATCTA
>CALAEX010000208.1 GCA_937891165.1 uncultured Lachnospiraceae bacterium
TTTCTTTTGCTTTATTTCTTGACATTATTCGCCCTGCTCCATGAGGTGCAGAATTGTTCCAATCTTCATTTCCTTTTCCTACTGCTATTATTGCACCATCTCTCATATTAATTGGTATTAATACTCTTTCACCTTTTTTAGCACTTATTGCTCCTTTTCTTACTATGTTATCTTCAAAAGAAATATAATTATGTATTGTTTCAAAGCCATTATTTGTAAAATATAATGCCATTGGAACACCTGAATATTCTTTTAATATTGTATCTGCTATCATCATTCTATTTATAGTTGCATATTCTTGGCATATTTTCATATCGTGCAAATACATTTCCCTATATTTCCCCTCTAAATAACATAAGTCTTTTGGTAAACTAGGCTTATTGTTTTTGTATTCTCTTTCCAGTTCTCTTAATGCTACTTGGATTTCTGATTTTTTCCCTTGCTCTTTATAAGTTTTAATTATTTCTTCTTTCTTTTGATACATTTCTTCTTTTCCAGAACATAATTCAATAGCTAAATTTTGATAATAATCTGCAACTTGTTTTCCTAAATTTCTTGAGCCAGTATGTATTACTAAATATTTATTATTTTCATCATCTACATCTATTTCAATGAAATGATTTCCTCCACCTAATGTTCCTATTGCCCTATTGAATTTCTTTATTTCTTTTAATTCTCTCAAACAATGCAACTTATTTATTTTTTCAAAATCTAATAGTTTGTGTTCTCTTATATTTCTTCCTGATGGTATAAATTCATTAATTACTTTGTCTAGCTTTTCTAAATCTAATTCAATATTTCCTAATTCAATACATAACATCCCGACAACCAATATCTACACCAACTATATTAGGTATTACTTTTTCTCCTAAATTTGCCGTAAAACCTATTACACAACCTTTTCCTGAATGAACATCAGGCATTATTCTTACTTTGCAATTTTTAAAAGGTTCTTGTTCTAGCAATTCATTTATTTGATTTACCGCTTCTTGTTCTATATTTTTTGTAAATATTTTTAAATCTTTACTCATCTTTATTTTCCTTTCTTTAATTAATCTAAATATGCTGTATTATCTATATAAGTATCTCCTTGAAATATGTTAAAATCTCCACAATTAGATACAATCGTTATATCTTTGTAATCTTCATCTTTATATCTTCTTCCATATTATGCCTCCTTTAGTTGTTTTATAATATTTATCTGAGCTTTTATCTTTGCATAGTAATCTTTATTATCTTTTTCCCATCTGTCATCGCAAGGTTCTTCTAATTTTCTTAACAGTTCCTTTAGTAAATTATCCACCTTCTCTTTAGGAATATAATTCTCTGCTACATAGCAAGGTGAAATCCACTGTTTATTATTATCTAAACTTTTTAACTCTTCTTTTTCTCTCATAAGTTTTTCAACAGTAGCATCTCGCAATTCAACCTCGTGTTTAAGATATTCTACCTGTTCTTCTAATTCAGTATTCTTATCTTGCAACTCAAATATCCTAGCCTTATAGCTACCATTCTTCTCATAGAATCCTATATGTTTCTCTAAGGTTCTGTAACCGTTAATTAAACTTTCTAGTGCATCGCAGTAAGCTACAGTCTGCTTATACGTTTCTCCTCTTTTAAATGATTCGTCATCCTTATAAGCTTCAAAATATTTCTTGCACGATTCAACCTGCTCCTTCAATATCTTTATCTTCTCTTCCACTACTCCTCACCTTTCTTCTTTACTATTATCCCTTCTTCTTTCAAAGCCTTCTGATAATCCTCCGGCACAGCTTCCCCTCTCTTGAACATATCTATTGTCTCTAATAAATCTTCCATGAACTCCCCTATCCTCTTCTTACCAAACTTCGTACTTTCATGAAAGTGCAATGTATACACTATCGTTAATATAAAATTATCTAAGCTCTCCGCTAACTCATCTTGAAATACCCTCTCATATTGCTGACATAATTGCATCTCTAACTGCATCGCCCAATCATGTATTTTCTCTATGTTCTTATCTTTCGCTGCTTTCTGCAATCTTCTTAACTCATTCTTGTCTAATAAACTTTCCATTTTTTGCAATTTATTTTCCATATTTCTCTAACTTCCTTCCACACATAGGACAATAATTTATCTGAAAAAATTGACTCGGCTTATAACCATCTTCATCTTCTCCAGAAATTTCTACATATAACATTGGTCCAAAACTTAGTTTTTGCTGAATAATCTCCATATGCGTTTCTTCTTCATTATCTATATCTTTTATCTTTTTGTTGTTTATCTTTTTTTCACAATATTTACACATACTTTCCTCCTACCTCTTTGGTAATATCTCATTTGATATGTATCTGTATTGTCTTAATTTATGATTGTACCAATTCTCTATTACTCTTGCACATTGCTCCGCATTTCCATAGTTCTCCGTTCCATATCTCTCTACTATCATCTTATATAATCTTTCTCTATCTATTCTCTCTAAATAATACACTTTGATAACTAAGAAGAAAAAATTTGCCGGTTGCGTTATTCTTACTTTTATTTCTTTTCTCATCTTCTTCAAATACTCTAAACACTCTTTCCCCTTTTTAAAATCTTCTTCGCTAAACTTTAAATCCCCAGCTTTTATGTTTCTCTCATGCACATACTTCTCGTTTATCGCAGATAACACCACTTTTAATGGCATATCATCATATTCTTTCCA
Source organism: uncultured Lachnospiraceae bacterium (assembly GCA_937891165.1). Taxonomy (GTDB): domain Bacteria; phylum Bacillota; class Clostridia; order Lachnospirales; family Lachnospiraceae; genus SIG299. The sequence goes on from CALAEX010000208.1 coordinate 2,684, forward strand.
TACTTTTTCTAATTCTATATATGTATCATTCCCTGAACTTGCATAATAATGTATATAATCCATTTTAAATCTAAAAATATCATACATTCTTGTTTTCTTAATTTCCATAAACTTTCTACCTCTTTCTTATTTCTTATTTTATTTTCTTTCTTTCCTCCGTCGACTTTGTCGACTTTCCAATTAAAAACACTACAGCCTCCTTCTCTCCTCTATTCTTATTTTCCCTTCTTGTCTCTCCTTTTTCTTGTGTATTATATTTATATCATAGTGATGGCACTTTGTCAACACTTTTTTAAAAATTTTTGATGGCAACTTTTCCGTGGTATCGCGTTTTCCTTATTCTTTTATAGTGATGGCACTTTAGACCCTTTTTATTTCTGCGGTTCGGCGGGTGGATGACAAGCTACCCTGGGGTCGTTCCTGGGTATAGTGGGCGGGCGGTACTTTTTTTAACTTCCGCAGTATGTAAAACATAAAAAAACAATGTAAAAATATTAAAAAATTATTTAAAAAATTATCTAAAACTACTTGACATTATTTTAAAATCGTTGTATAATATAATCAGTTCAAGGGAACACACAAAAACAATACTAAAATATATATGAAAGGAAGTGTATTGATATGATTAATTGTAAAAATAAAACAATTCAAGAAGTAAGCGAAATAATAAACAGATTAAAACAGCATGATTATTCAATAGAAGAAATAAAAAAAATACTTGTATTTTAATATAAAAACAAACTAAAACAAAAGTAAAAAAAATAATAATTTTGGGGGTAACACATGAAAAAGACTAATAATAAAAAAATAATATTAAAAAGAATAAAAAAAGCGCTTGCATTGCTTACTATTGCGAACTATTTGGCATTTATGCAATTACTTTTTACACTATTTACAACAGGAACAGCGCAAAAAATATGGGATTTTATAACGATTATATATTAATAAAAAATGGAGGTATAAAAAAATGAAAGATAAAATATTTGAACTATTACAAACAATAAAAGACGAGGAATTCGCTTATATAACGCGTTTTGCAAGAACAAACAAAAATAATCAAGGATTTGAGGATTATTCATATTTTTTAATTGAAAAGGAGGATGCTTATTTTTACATTCAAGAAGCAACTACAACTGATTTTATAAACAATATAAAAGGAACTTTTACCGTAACACCTTATAAAAAAATAAATTATAACACAAAACAACAAATAGATTACCCTATAGGCTTTAATACTTACCAGGAATTAAAAAACATTATATTACAAATTTTAAAACAGTTACCAAGCAAAAAGCCCTTAAAAGGTACATATCAACAAGTTATTCATCACGAATTAAAAACATTTTGTGATACATCATACGGTAAAATAACTTTATTAGAATATCTTAAAAAAATTGCAGGTTATAGAGAACTAGAGATATTAAGCAGTATTAAAAAAATAACAATGAATCTAAATAACGAAAAATATCTAGTATTAGAATTTTTCAACAAAAATAACCAATCTTTTGCTATCAATGCTAAAAATATTGAAAGATTAATAATTTCATAAAAAAAGGAGCGTAAAACATGGGATTGATAAAAAGCGTAAACGATATCACATACGAATTACAAGACCAAAAAAGCGAAAAAGAAATAAAAAGGCGCGAAAAAAAGCGCCTGGAACTTATTAAAACGGAATTATACAATTATTTTGAAAAACAATTTAAAAAGGATTCTAACGCAAAATATACATATACGGAAATGCTAAAGCATAAAGAACTTATCATCGACCAATTAAAACAATACTATTTTGAAAAATACAACGTAAAATTAAATAATAGCAATATAAATTATATAAAACAAAACTATTATAAAATACTAAACAGCGTAAAACGCCAATATTTTGAAATGGACAAAATAAGAGAAAAAGAAGAAGCGGAACAGAACGAAAAAGAGACAAAAAGCGAAACAATAAACGCCGGCGCATGGATTGGCGGAATAGTAACAACTATTTTGATTATAATATTTTTTCCGCTGTTATTTTGCTTATTTATAATAGGCGCAGCGCTAAAAAGTATATAAGAGGAGGTAGAAAAAATGGAAAAACAAGAAAACAAAAATTTTATAATATTTATTTTTACATATTATCATAAATACACACTAGAAAGAATTTTGACAGATGACGAAAAAGGGAACGACTACAGGATTTTTGAAAGATTGGAAGAATTGGCGGAAGAATTCCAACAGTCAGGATTTGACAACGAAGACGAAGACATCGAAGACACTACGCACAAATTCTTAATAAACAAGCTAAAAGAGGCATAAAAGCCTCTTTTTTATTTTGCCTATACTTTACAACGCTTTAAAATCAATTTTAAGCCGTTTTTATTTTTAAGTATATATAAGATATTAAGCAATATGCAAAACAAGCTAAAAACAATCAAATTTTATCAAATTTGACTATTTTATAATACATTGTCAACCCAGTTTTACAAGATTTTAAAAAACATTGCACAAAATTAGTATTTTGTGTAATCTTTTTACCCTATAATCGCTATAAATGAAACGAAGCGGAAGAGCTAAAAACTCCCCGCTTCTTGTTTATGGAACTATAACAACATGTTATCACATGAATTATTAAAAATCAATATCCATTCAGATTTTTTGAGCCTGAAAGTCGAAAGTCGAAAGTCGAAAGTCTTTCGGCTTTTATTTTATTTCAACAAATTTGCTTTCGTCCATATCTGGTAATGCAGCAACAACATCTTCTGGAGTCCTTGGGTCAGTCGTAAAGTCGCTAGAAGCCTTGATTTCTTGCACATCTTTCATTCCATACATGTTTTTCGCTCTGAAACAATAAATAGCTGCATTTGTCTTGTTAGAAACCGCCAAAGTCGCATCGTGATTAGCAATATAGTCCTTTGCTCTTTTGATGGTGTCGGCGAAGCGGACGTTAGAACGATTGTGTTCAACGTCATAGACAACACTTCTGTCATAGTCAATAGAAAGGCACATACCTTCTACAGTAGGAGGAAGACCAGCGTCAATGCAAAATCCGATATAAGTATCAATACGTTCTTCCATTTCTTCAACAGTTTTAGGTTTACCGAGTTTGCCAAGTTTACGAGCTTCTAAGCCGAGTTTTAGAATACGTTGAGCGAATTCTTTATCTTTAATTCTATTATCTTGGATAGCGCCGATATTGCGTCTACCCATTTTCATTTCTGCCATAGTAAACACCTCTAAGTGGATTATAGCAAATTTTAAAAGAGATAGCAATCAAAAAGAGAAGAAAAATTTAAAAAGGGGGTACAGGTGAAAAAAATAATAAAAAAATAAAGAAAAGAGGTGGGGTTATTTTGGGGCAAGTTTTTTAAATTCTAAAAGTCTTGTCGCAGAAGCAATACAGGAATTTGCTGATATAAAAAACTCCCATAATATTGAGAAAATGCCCCAATGCCCCAGAATTTGCCCCAGAGGGAAATGCTTATTTTTATATACTTTCCTATCTCTTTAGGGCAAAAGGGTAAGAAAAAAATAGAAATAATAGAATAGAAAAAAAGTGGAATAAAATATACATATATATATATTGATAGAGGGAAAAAATTTGCCCCAGTGCCCCAAAAACCCGATAAGTCTTGTTGCTCTAAAGAAAAAGTCTGGGGCAACCGAATAGGCATTTGGGTCAAGAAATAGATTTGGGGCAAGAATTTTGCTCTAAAATGAGCATATTATGTCAATCTGTGGAAAAATTTCTAATTATGTAAATTTAACATAATATTCCCTTACTCAACATAATATATTTACGCCCAAATAAAACGAAGGGTAAAAAATCTGAATAAAAAGCGAACATGTTTTTAATTGAAAAAATTTTTTGAGAAAATAAAAATGTAAAAGTGTTGTAGGAGAGGGGCAACGAGGAACGAGGTTACATAATAGTATAAGAAATATATATTTTTTTAAAATAAACCTATTGACAAACAATAGAAAGTGGTATATAAATAAAATACATTTTAAAAGAAAGGAAGTATAGGAAATGCAAAAAACATATTATTTAAAGCAAGAAAAAAAAGAAGAATTGAAAGATGGAAGACCTGTTACTTTTTTTGCTCGTTTGTTTAGCCTTAATTCAGCTAACTTAACATCTATTTTTAATGGCAAAAAATGCAGTAAACTTCTTGCTATGGGGATTATTAATGTTACTTATGGTACTCCTATTTATAGCGACGAAATGGAAGAAAAGATAAAATATTTCTTTAATATTGTATAGGAGGTATTATATGGAATATATCGCAAAAGCAAATGAGAAGGACAGCTTACTTACTGAAACTAATAAACAATGGATAGTTTGTGATGAAACAACTAAACGAGACGGGTCAGTATCTAGGAAGTATAAAGTCCTACCTATGGAACTATCAAATTTTATTAAAGGTAATTTAGACTATATATTTGTTAGAAGTGCTGCTAGCGAGCAACCTTTTATATATGTATATACAAATGGTTATTATAAATTTGTATCTGATGACGAAATGAAAGGGTTTATTAAGAATTTTATTCCATATCAATTACGAAATTCAAAAGATATAAACGAAGTACTATATGATTTAAAAACTGAAATGAAATTCGTAGATTATGAAGAGCTTAATACTGATGAAGATTTAATAAACTTTGAAGATGGATTATTCAATATAAAAACAAATGAACTATTACCTCATACCCCAAAAGTATTGTCTACTATACAAATACCAGCTAAATATAAAGAAATAGAATCAGCTCCAAGCAATGCTCCAGTATTCTTTGAATATCTTATGACTCTTTGTGATGGAGATATTGAAGTCCTAGAACTACTAATGCAATGCGTTGGATTGGCAATTTCAAATATTTACGCTTACAGAACAAAAAAGTCATTGTTTTTAGTTGGTAAAGGTAATACTGGAAAATCACAATTAAAGAAACTTGTAGAATATTTGGTGGGGTATAACAATGTATCTAATATAGACTTAAAGAAAGTAAATGACAAACACGGAACCGCTTCTTTATATCAAAAAAGATTAGCTGGTTGTAACGATATGAGTTACCAAAGAATAGAAGATATGAGTATTTTTAAACAATTAACAGGTGGCGATGCAATAGAAATAGACTTTAAGTTTAAAAACAGCTTTAACTTCACTTATAAAGGTTTCCTTTGGTTTAATTGTAACAAACTTCCGAAGTTTGGAGGAGATACAGGTAAATGGGTTTACGAAAGAATAATGCCAGTTTTTTGTAATAATGTTATACCAAAAGAAAAACAAGACCCAACTTTATTCGAAAAAATGTTAAAGGAAAAAAATACTATCCTTAACATGGCAATACAAGAACTACAAAAGTTGGTTCAAAATAACTATAAATTTATAGAACCTAAAGCTATGGCTGATATTAGATTGCAATATGAAACAGAAAATAATACATTATTAGATTTCATAAAAGAATGTTGTTATATTAATGATGATATTATGCCAGGAATGCGTATAAAGCGTAGCACATTTAAAGAAGCATATTCTAAATATGTAGCAATAAACAACAATGGAAGAGGACAATTAGTATGGAATGATGTAAAGACGTTATTGCTAAATGAATTTCAAGAAGATTTTATTAAATATAATGGAATCTTTTATATGAAACGAATTGCATTAACTCCAGAAGCCACAAGAGAACTTGAAATATATGGCGCTCCATATTCAAAATGTTAGAAAGAAAGGGTGATTTTAATGACAGAAGAAGAGAAAAGACAATATCTTAGAAAATATAGAGAAGAAAATAAAGAAAGAATAAAAGAGTATGACAAAAAGTATAGAGAAACACACAAAGAACAAATTAAAGAAAGAAACAAAAGATACAATGAAAAATACAAGGAAAGAAGAAAAGAAGCTAGCAAAAAATATTATGAAGAACATAAAGAAGAGATTGCTAAATATTATAAAGAATATAAAAAGACACATAGAAAACAATTAGCTGAAGCTCAAAGAAGATATTATTATAGAAACAGAGAAAAAATATTAGCAAAAATGAAGGAGAAAAAATGAGCTATTTCGATTACCATAATAGATTAAAACAACTTTTAAAACAAGAACAATATGTATGTGTAGAGGAAGACGGGAAACCATTTGCATACAGATTTATTTTCCCTAGACTAATGAAAAGCTTTCCAATTAGAGAATATAGAGTTCAAGAATATATAGAATATATAAGATAAGAACAAAAGAAAAAACTCATAAAAGGAGTATAGGCTATGAGTAAAAAGAATAAAAGAGCAAGAAAACAATTAGAACAAATATATGGTAAAGAGTGTATGTTTGAGAAAGCTAAAGTTTCAGAACGTATTGCTAAAATGGGTGGAATTAAAACTTACGCTAGTTACTTAGCTGGTAAAAAGTTTAAAGGAAAAAGTATAAAAAGATGCATGACTTATCATCATCTAGTACATGAAGAAGATGGTGGCAAAGCAACAGTAGAAAATGGTGCTGTAGTCGAGGCTATGGCTCATGAATACTTGCACAGTCTTCCTAGACATCAAGAAGAAATTATAAATAATATGTTAAGAGCATATAAAATAAATTTCTTAGAAATGAATCAAGGACAAGTATTAGGAAGCGGAACAGTAGAAATTGAAGATGAAATAGAATTCATATCAATACCAATAGAACAAGATGAAGCGGAAATAAGAAGAGCAAGAGCTATTTACGAAAGAAAGAAACATGAGGAATTTAGTAGAGCTAAAATAAAACAAGACACAAAAAGGCAGATAGATGCTTATTGGGAGAAAAGAAATGGAACAGATAGATGAAAAATATAAATGCTTTAATTGTATGCGGCTGTAATAGATTGGAAAACGAAAATTTCAAGGGTGTTTATAGATGTGATAATTTTATATTAGTAATTAGAGAAGAGGAAGAAAAAAATGAATAAAATAGAATGTAGATTATATAATATGTTGATTGCGGACCAAGAGTTGCCTCCTGACGTAGAAATAAAATGGGATGGAGGTCATTATGTCCAAATGAAATTGTCAAACGGAGTTCGTGGCGAAGGACTACAAGTTGATGGAAATAAATATAATGAAAAACGAGAACTATGCAGAAAAATAAGCGATGCTTTATTTGAATTACAAGAATTAATTGAAAAGGAGAAAAGATGAAAGTAAAAGATATAAAAGAAATAAAACGAGAACGAAATGTAGTTTATTGGCGAACTCTACAAGGAGACATTAGAACCTTATTAAAGGAACGGGCATTATTGGATAGATTGTCTTACTGGAATAGCAATAAATTCAGAGGACAGCGCTTTAATTGGAGACTTTTCAAAAGATATAAGAGATTTGATTAGGTCTGGAGATTTTGTAAACGAAAAGCAAATAAGAAAAAACAGCGAAACAGGAGAAACTAAAATACCTATAAGAATAAAATCAATATTAACTAAGGAACAATACGAAAGACAAGTATTAAGATTTTAAAGGAGGAAAGAATATGAAAAAATGTACAGATAAAGAATGGGAAGATTGTGAAGAAGAGAAAATCGGTTGTGAAGGTTGTTTTTACAACAAAGAAGAGGAGAAAAAAGAAGCATGTTTGATGAAGAATTATGGGTCTATGCAAAAGGGGATTTAAAGATTCCCTTTTCTTATAAAGAAGGAAAATTGTTGAAATTATTTATGCAAAACAGGGGCAGAATATTAACTTATAGCGAATTATGTCTGAAAATTATAGGTTGTACAGAAGATGAAATTACAAAAGAATATATAAGAAAAAAAATAAGCAATTTAGTAAGTAGAGTAAAAGTAAAAATAGGGGATGATGGAGAGATAACAACCTTAATGGGTAGAGGTTATAGATTAGAATAGGAGGAAAATATGTCAATTTATAAAAGAGAACCATGTTTGTGCTGCGAGTGTGACCATTGGCAACCTTATATAGACCAATATGGAATAAACTGGGGTTACTGTAAAAATGGAAAGAATGCTTTTCCTGATATGCCTAAATGTGAGGAGTTTAAAAAAGATGTGTAAATGTTGTGAAGAAATAGAATTCTGGAAAGAAAATATTGATAATCGTCAACAAATGAAATCTCGAATAATAATAAAAAGTAGCAGAAGCGAAATAACAACAGAAATGTTTGATTTAAAATACTGCCCAATGTGTCGGTAGAAAGTTAGGAGGTAACAAATGAAGGAAATACAAATAAAAGCATATCAATGTGAAAAATGTGGAAAAATTTACACAGATAAATATTTAACTGAAATATGTTGTAAACAATATCATTGCGAAGAGTGTGGGAAAGAAACAGAGAAATATAGAATGTTGTGTGAGTATTGTTCCGAAAAAAGAAGATATGAGAAAGCAGAAAAAATGACATATACAGAATATTGTGAAAAATATCCAGATTATCCGTTGTTTTTAGATGATGAATATTATTGGGATTTGGAAGATTTAATTGACAGTTTTGAAAAAGGAGAAGAACCAAAATATTGTTATGGTACAACAAAGGAAAGAATAGAGTTAGATATTGATAATGCAATAGAAAATGCAGAAGAAGAATTACCAGAAGATGATTATTTCGATAACAAACAAGAGCTATACAATTTTGTAAGCGAATGGAATAAAAACAATGGAAAAGATGTATTTTATGAAAATTATAAACTAATTATATTAATCGAAAAAGAAGATTGGAGTAGATAATGGTAAAGGAAACTAATTTAATTGATTTGAGTAAAATTACATTGGAAAACTACACTACATATAATGAACATGTAAAATATGAAATCCCTAGACAATGGGGAATAAGAAACATAAAATCTAAAAGAAAATGTAAAACAGCAGCAAAAAAAAGACAATACATAAAAGAGTATCAACATAATTATTATATGAGAGTAACAAAGAAAAAAAGACAAGGGTTAGGAGGGGAATAAAATGTTAAAGATAAAACAATTATTTTGTAACCATGATTATAAACTTATAGAAGGTAATGTAGCGGTACATTATCCTGATTACGAACCAGTACAATTTGGTCAAATTTTGAAATGTAAAAAATGTAATAAAGAAATAAGGTTTTTAGAAAAAAAACTATATGATTACGAATTAGATATAAATGAAAAAATAAAAGAATATGAAAATGCGAATGCATTAGATACAAATAAAATTTCAGATGGATGCCATACATTTGGAGAATTATATGACCACAGAGCAAAATTATTTAGTATTATATGTAACCAAGACTTTATATGGGAAAATGCGTGGAAAAGTAGATTGCATGACGATGGGACAATGTTTGATGGTTATTTTATCGTAGGAATAGAAACTCCAAAAGGACAAGCTACATATCATTACGAAATGAAATACTGGGATTTATTCCATATAAAAGAATTAGACAATGCACCAAAATGGGATGGACATACTCCTGATATGGCAATAGAGAGATTATTAAGTTTGAGTTAGGAGGTATAAAGCAATGATGACAGGCTTTCAAAAATGGTTAGATGAAAATTGGGAAAAAGATAATATGCTTCCACCCGTTTTAGATGCTCAAAAAGCTTTAAATTTTTTAGAATCTTATTTACTAGGTGTAGATTGGTATATTATAAATCCTTTAACTACAGGTCAAGCAAATTGTGAAGTTGTGCATGAAATATTATATAGATATTCAAAAAAGTATCGAAAAGAGCTTAAGCAACTGAAAAAGGAGGCGAGGAAACAAAATGACTTTAAAAGAAGCAATAGAAGATATTATAGATACTTCATTAAAAGAAAAATCAAGAGGAGTTTGCACAATTAGTGTAGAGTACTTAAAAAACATAAAAGAATATATCCAAACCCAACAAGCAGAAATAGAAAAGAAGAATACAAAAATAGCTTTACTAGAAAAATTATATGAAAACCTACAAAAGGATTTTGATAGTTTTAAAAAAGATGAAGATATACATTATTTAGATGGAGTACACCATAAGCAGTTGGTAGAGAAATCTGTAGTGCAAAAAATAGATAAACCTGAAGAATGTTGGTTTGATATATTTGAAGTTAAAATAATAAAAAATGAAATGCTATATGGAATAACCATAAAAGAGGATTTTATAAACTTAAAACAAATAGCAGATACAGACCCTGAAAATTGTTTAACAGTAATAGCAGAAGGTCCTTTAAGTGGAGCTATTTATAGATATAATAATTATGGAAATAAAGAATGGCATCTCATAGGAACAATGATGGGATATGCCTAGAAAAGGAGAATTAAAATGGGAGTATTATTAGTTTTAGCGTGGTGGTATATACGGATATATTACTATGTTAATATTTCATAAAGTAATACATGAAGAAATCGAAGGATGGGATTATAAAACGATATTAGGTATTTCCTTCGCTGGACCAATATTGAGTGTGATTTTAATTGTATTAGGAATTGGATATTTATTAATAATGATTCCTTATAAATTATTATTCCGAAAAGGAGAAAAAAATGATAACTAGAGAAGAATTTATAAAAATAATTGATGCATTAAAAGAAACTAACGATTTTGTTCACGAAGTAAATGACAAAGCAAGAAATTTAAAAGATGCAGTTAAATCTGATTTTTTTAATGCTATGAGTTTATCTATATCCCATGAAGATTTAGTAGTAGAACTATTAGAGAATATGTTTAATGACACAGATATAATTTCTTGGTGGATATACGAGCTAGATTATGGAAAGCAATATAAAAAAGGATGTATCAAAGATTGTAATGGAAAAAATATAAATGTTTCAGATGCAGGAAAACTTTATGATTATTTAAAGAAAGAATGGAGCAACGACAATGAAACTTAAATACATAAAAACTATGGATTTTACTTTTGAGAATGTGTTTGTTCTTAATTGTAAAGATATTGAAGAACTTTGCTATAAAATAAAAGAAGGAGAAGTTGTTCAAATTAATAATATGGGAACTGTAGAATACATAAATTCTGATTATATAATGTTCTTTGAACAATAATTAAAATTATTTTTAAAATTATTTAAAAAACTCTTGACAAATAATTATAAATGTATTAAAATAATAATCAAGAAAGGAGATGAATAAATATGAATGAAATAACAACAGCAGAATTAGCAGCTAAAATAATTGAATACAGAAAAAAGGAGGGGCTAACCCAACCACAGTTATGTAAATTATGGAAAATAGGAATCAATACACTTATTGATATTGAAAAAGGGAGAAAAGAATTATCAAAAGTAGAGAAGGCAAAATATCTTTCATATATAGGAGAAAATCAAGCAAACCACAGAGTTCCTTTTAATGTTGATAGAATATTGAACATGTATGATAAACAATACATATTAATGCAAGATGCTTTTGTAGACATTTTAGAAAAAATCAAAAACGAAACTGATTTAGAAAAAATAAAAGCAATCTGTAATGAAGAAATAGATATTATTAGAAAAGACCAACAAATAGGAAAAGACTTAAATAATATGTATGATATGAAAGGAAATTTAATATAAATGTATAAAATAGGTCGAAAAGTTATTGACAAGCAAACCAATCAAATATGTACGGTTACACAAATATGTGATAGATTTTGTCTAGTTATGTATAAAGACGGAATTACTGTAGGTAGATTTAATTGGGAGCTTGAAGAATATAACTTAATTCAAAGAATATTAAGGAAAGTAGGTAAAAAGAATGGAAGAGAATAAACAACCTGAACTTATTGAAAGTGCGCAAGTTAATGAGCAAGTTAGTGAGCAAGTTTCAGAAAAACAAGAAGTTGCTGTTGCTACTGTAGTTGAAAACAGAACTCCAATACAAGAATTTTCAGATAATTGGAGAATGGCTACACAATTAGCGAAATCTACAATTATACCTCAGGCATTTATAGGAAAACCCGAAAACGTAGTTATAGCTTTAGGTTTAGCACAACAAATGGGATTATCTCCATTTATTGTTATGCAAAACTTAAATATTATTAAAGGTAAAATAAGTTGGAGCGGAAGCTTTTGCAAAACATTAATAGAGATGACAGGAAGATTCAAAAATTTAGAATTAAATTATTTTGGAGAAAAAGGAAAAGATAGTTATGGATGTTATTTAAGTGCAACAAGAATTTCTGATGGAAAAGAAATAAAAGGTCCAGAAGTTACAATGTTAATTGCTAAAGAAGAAGGTTGGACAACTAATAAAAAATGGATTACTTTAACTGATTTAATGTTAGGATATAGATGTCAAAGTTTCTTTGCTAGATTACATTGTCCAGAAGCTCTTGGAGGAATTTACACATCTGAAGAAATAAATGACAGCAATATTGAAACTAAAAGAGTAGTTCCAGACATTTTATAATTACATAAATTTAAACTTAAGAAGAAAGGAGGAACTATATGTCAGAGAAAAGATTATCAATTTCTGTGCAACTAGGACAGACTAAAGGAATAGCTCGTAAATTAGACCAGTTAGGAAGAATTACTCTTCCAATAGAATTCAGAAAAGAGCTAAATATGTTTTCTGATGAGCAAGAATGGGCTGAGATATTTTTACTAGAAGATGGAATGTTTATCAAGAAAAAAGAATTTAAATATAAGAATAAGGGAGAGAATTGATATGAACAATGAAATATGGAAAGACATATCTCGGTTATGAAGGTTTATATCAAATTAGTAATTTAGGTAGAGTTAAATCTACATATGGTTGGAACGCAGGAAGTAAAAAGTATTGTAATAGAGAATTAATAATGAAATTAAAAATATGTAGTGTTGGATATTATGTTGTAACATTATGATTTGAACAGACATTTTATAAAAGAATATGCAAGTGCAACAGAAGCATATCAACAAACCAAAATAAATCATATTGGAGATTGTTGCAATGGAAAATTTAAAAGAGCAGGTAAATATATATGGAAATGGAAATAAATCATAAAATATAAGAAGGAGGAAAGAAAATGGCAACATTAAGACAAATAAGAAGAAATAAACTTAAATTCAATCAAGGAAACAATAAAATAAGAAAAGCTTGGAGAAGTGAACAAATCGACACTTATAGTATTCAAGGATATTGTGAAATGTACAACAGAAACAATCCTAGAAAAAACACAAAATTAACTCCAAAAACAGCTTATATGGTATAGGAGGAATACTATGGCAGAAGTTGTAAGAGATTTTATGGGAAACATGGTACGCTCAGGTAAAAAAATGTTGGAACTTATAACCCTTATCATAATAGCAACTTATACAATATTTTATGTGGTTTAAGTAGGCAAGATAATAGTTGGGATTATGTAGTGTTACCCAAAGATAAAATTAGAAGCCTTGAAGTGAAACATGGATATAGCGAAATGCCAATGTGGGAAATAGAAAGTATAAATCCATATTTAATTAGGGAAGAAGATTTAGAAAAAGCATTTCAAAAACAAGATAGAAAGGAAGAAAATAAAATGAGAGATGGAAATAGAATATTAAATATATATGAAGATATAGAAAGTAAAAAAATTAATCAATGCTATAATGCAAAAATAGGAGAAATAGAAAAAGAATCTGCAGAAACAAAAATAGCAGAAAAAGCTAAAGAATTTGCTTTAAAAGAATTAAAGAAAGTATTTCCAGATTATGATGAAAATAGAGAAAGATTAATTCTTGTAACTCATGAATTCAAAGAAGAAACTCAAACAAAGATAAATGATTTAAACAAAGAAAGAAGAAAAGAATTAATTGCCTTAGACGAAAAAATAACAGAAATCAGAGCTGTAATGGAAATAACAGAAACATTTGAACAAAAAATGGATATTTTAAAATCTTATAATGTAGTTGATAAAAAAGGAGTAATAATAAAATAATGGGTAAACCAAAAAACGTATTAGAATTATATAATAAATACAAGGATGGTATAGCAAGATTTAAAAAGAGAGAAGAAAAATTACTTGTTAATAAAGAAAAGAATGCAAAAAAGTTAGAAAAACTTAATAATGAAAAGTTAGAATTTCAAAAACAATTTGCTAATCTTTTCATTAATAAAGGAGAAAAGAATGAACAATCATAATTTATGTGAAGAAAATTATTTTAGTATAGAAAATGAAATGAAATATTGTGGGAGCTCTCAAATCAAGAGCTTCCTAGATTGCGAAGCAAGAACAATGGCTAAATTTCATGAGGATTGGAAAGAAGAACCGAGTACAGCTCTTTTAGTTGGTAGTTATGTGGATGCAGCTGTTTCTGGTACATTAGATATTTTTAAAGCACAACACCCAGAAATATTAAAAAAAGATGGTACTTTAAAAGCAGAATATCTACAAGCAGAATATATTTTAAGCAGAATTGAAAGGGATGAATTGTTTAAGAAATATATTTCAGGAGACCATCAAACTATAATGGTTGGAGAAATAGCGGGAGTTCCAATTAAAATAAAAATAGATAGTTATTTTCCGGATAAAGCCATAGTTGATATGAAATGTGTTAAAGATTTTGAACCAATATGGAATGAAAAAACAAAAACAAAAGAAAACTTTGTTGATTATTGGGGATATACAACACAAGCTGCTTTATATCAAGAAGTAGTAAGACAAAACACAGGAAAAAGATTACCTTATTTTATATCGGTTGTGACAAAACAAAAAGAGCCGGACTTAGCTGTTATGTCAATTCCAGATGAAGTTTTAGACATTAAACTTGAACAATTAAAAGAGGATTTAGTCCATATAAATAATATAAAAACAGGTGCAATTCCACCACAAAGATGTGAAAAATGTGATTATTGTCGATGGACTAAGAAATTAACTCACATTTTAGATTATAGAGATATATAGGAGGGAAAAAAAGATGGAAATATTAGGAATATTTTTAGGCATGGCATGTGCCATATTAGTAATAGGAATGATTTACATGCAAAAGGAAATTGATAGACAAAAACTTAGAGCAGAAGAATGGAAATGTAGATATTTAACAGAAATGGAAGAAGAAGAAAAAAAGAAAAATGATTTAATTAGAGATTGTGCTAGTTTAGAAAATAGAATTAAAAAAACATCAAAAGAAGTAGAAGAATATAGAGCAAAATACAATGAAATTCTAAAAAAGAATCAAGAACTTTTATTAAAAACAGAGCAAGCTTTAAAAGCTGAAGAACCTATACCAGTTGTAGAAAAAGAAGAAAAACCAAAAGCTAAGGTTACTGCAACTAGAAAAACAAGAAAGAAAAAAGGAGAGAATGAATAATGAATGTAATATCATTAATTGGAAGATTAACTAAAGATGTTGAAACAAGATATACTCAAACAACAAATACATGTATGGGAAATTTTACATTAGCTGTAAATAGAAGATTTAAAAAAGAAGGACAACCAGAAGCTGATTTTATAAATATTGTAGCAATAGGAAAAACTGGTGAGTTTTGTGGAAAATTTTTCAAAAAAGGAATGCAAGTTGGAGTTGTTGGAAGAATACAAACAAGAACTTGGGATGATGACCAAGGAATGAAACATTATGTAACAGAAGTTGTTGCAGAACAAGTATTTTTTGCAGATAGTAAAAAAGAAGGAGAAGCTTCAAGTGATTCACAACCTTGGACACCAGAACAAGGGAATTCATCATTTGATGTAAATTCTATTCCTTCAATTCCACAATTTGATAATGACTTTCTTCCATTTTAATTAAACATAGGATATACAATATAGGAATTTAATAAAATTTAGGGGCATATTCTTGTTTTTAGATTACGAACAACAAAAATTATGCCTCTTTTAAAATAAAACGTCTTAAAATCGATTTTAAGAGGAGGAAACAAATGAACAACAAAAGAATAGGAAATATTTTTGAAGAAGACTTTGCAAGGTTTTTAAGCGATAAGGGATATTGGGTTGCACCTTTTCCAGGAAAAGCTCATACAAATTCTCAACCAGCAGATTTAGTCGCTTGTAAAGATAACGAACCTTTTTTAATTGATTGTAAAACTTTAGCAACAAAAAATCGGGTTATTTAACCTAAATCGAGTAGAAGAAAATCAAAGGTTAGCATCTGAAAGATGGAAGCAATGTGGAAATGATAATTATTATTTAGCGATATTGTGGAATAATAATGTTTATTTTATAAGTATTTATGATATAGATTTAGAAGAGAAAAGTTTAGATTTAAAAAAATATAAAGAAAAGTGGAGTAATTTTTATGAATATTAAAGTGGATAGCGTAATTACAATTATAAATCCTTCAAAGGAGATAAAAGATTATTGTAAAGAATTTTTAACATTAAAAAATCCAGAAATTCAAAGAAAACAAGCTATGGGTTTTTATACAGGAAATTTAAAACCTACAATATATTTATATTCAAGAAAAGACAATAATTATATTTTGCCAATAGGGTGTTTAGATGATATATGGAAAATTAATCCTAATTTAAAAAATTATACAATCAATTTTGGAAAACATGAAAAAATTGAATTTCCTGAATTATCTTTTAAACCTTACGAATATCAAGAAAAAGCAATAAAAGCAATGATAAAAGCTAAAAGAGGAATTTTAAAAGCTAATTGTGGAAGTGGAAAGTCTATTTGCGCAATTAATATTATTCAAAGATTAGGTTATAAAGCTATAATCATTGTTCAAACAATGGAAATATTAAATCAATTTAAAGAATATTGTTTAAATGTTATGAACTTAAAATCAAATGAGATAGGAATTATAGCAGCTGGAAAAGTAGAAATAGGAGAAAAAGTAACTATTGCTCTAAGACAAACTTTGTGTAAAATAGATTTATTAAAATATAAATTTGAATTTAATACGATTATTTGTGATGAATGTCAAAATATTTCTTCTAATCCTTCATGCATAACACAATATGAAAAAATACTTAATAATTTAGCGGCAGAATATAGAATTTCATTATCCGCAACTCCGAGAAGAAACGATGGATTAACCAATAGTATGTTTGCTTTATGTGGAAAAATAAAGCATGAAATTACAAGCGAAGAAGTTGCAGATAAAACAATTAAAGCTCAAATACAACCTATTTTTACTAACTACAAAATGCCATATATTTGTCAAAAAAGCGATGGTACTTTGGATTATGTCAAGATGCCTACTGCTTTAGCTATAAATATAGATAGAAATAAAATCATACTAGAATTATTAAAACAAAACAAAGAAAATTATTGCTTAATTTTATCTGATAGGTTAGAAGGCTTGAAACTTTTACAAGAAGAACTTGGAGAAGGAATGATGATTGATGGTTCTATGACTTCAAAAAAAGCTAAACAGCAAAGAGAAGAAAGTATACAAAAAATGAGAGAAAAAAAAGAACATTTTTTATTTGCTTCTTTTTCTTTAGCAAGGGAACGGATTAGATATTAAACCATTAAATAGATTATTTTTAATATCTCCTACAAAAAATTCTAACACTTTAATTCAATCAGTTGGAAGAATAGAAAGAAAAGACATAAACAAAAAAACACCAATAGTTTATGATTTTGTAGACAAAGATTTGTATTATCAAAAAGCTTTTAAAAGTAGAAAAACTATATATAAAAAAAATGGGAATATTTTAATATAATACTTGACATTTATATCATAATGTGCTATCATTAAGATGTCCTTGGAAAATGGTCCATGGAGCGTTTATAAGAAATACATAACTTATAGACACGATATATCATGCTGACAAAGATATATCATTTGGCATAACACCGTAAAATTATTTATGTGTAAGTAACTCCAAAAAATCTCCAATCATTTTTAATCACAAACTATCATTCATTAAAAATGAAAGGTAATAAGGTTATATATCCCTAAAATATATATATTAGTATTGTTATAGAAGAAGAGGTTGGTGCTAAAAATAATTACCTCTTCTTTTAGATTTTAAGGAGAAATTATGAAAAACCAAATATTAAGTATTATGGATATGAATACAATCATATCATATTATGGAATAAAATCCAATAGGGGAATGTGTAGTTGTCCTTTTCATAAAGATAAAAGTCCAAGTATGAAAATTTATGACAAAACTTTCTATTGTTTTTCCTGCAACAGAACAGGAGATTTAATTCAATTTGTCCAGTATTTATTTGGATTAGACTTTATGAAGGCTTTAGAAAAAATTAATTTTGATTTTAATTTGAACTTGTCTAAAATTACAGATAAAAATGAATTAAAAAAAATCCAATTAAAGTACGAAGAGGAAAAGAGAATTAAAGAAGAAGCTAAAGCAAAATATATTAAAAAGATGATTGAAGCTACAAACCATTATAGGATATATTCCGATTTAATAAAACAATATGAAAAACAAATAAATGAAGATAATTGGGAAGACACACAATTAGCAATTACATTTTTGGAAGATAAATTACAATTATTAGATGAATACATGGAAAAAATAAAAAAAGTAGGGGTCAGTTAGCCCTACTTTTCTATTTTATAAGGAGACCGCAAACTTATTTGTATAAATTTGCAACGTTAATATCTGTTGTTACTACTCCGCCTTTTCCTATTACAGCTCTATCTCCATTTAATTCTATTACTTGATATTCATTTTTGAAAACAAATGATGCTAAAATTACGCCTTTATAACTTCTAGCTCTTTTTTTAACTTTTACTCTATCTCCAACTTTGATAGAATTATCTACTGTTGGTTCTTGATAAATTCCTTCAATGCAATCATTATTCACCCATCCGATATTTCCATTTTCTAATAAATATGGATTTCTAGCTCCTGCTAAAACTTTTGTTATATTCCCTACTGTTACCGCTGGTGCTAACTTTTCAGAATCTGTAGAACTCTTATAAACCCCATTTATTTTCACTCTGTCTCCAATTTTATATTTTAACTCAACTGGTGCTGGTGCTGGCTCTGGCATTTTTGGAGCTGGCAAATCACCGTCTACAAATACTGTTGGGTCTATATATTTATCGTTCTCATCTCTTACTTCGAAATGTAGATGAGCTCCAAATGAATATCCAGTGTTACCCATATATCCAATTACTTGTCCTCTTGATACTCTTTGTCCTACTTTTACGTTTACACTTCCATATTTCATATGTGCATACAATGTATACATTCCATTATCATGTCTTATTTTTACATAATTTCCATATATTCTTTTTCCTGAACCTGAAGTATTGTAGTTTATATTTGAAACTACAGCTACTACATCTCCGTCACTATGTGCTGTTATATAATCTAATGTAGAACCTGGTCCTACTAAATCTATCCCTTTATGGCTTGCACCTTTAAAAGGAAATGTTATTTTTTTATCATTTTTCTTTAATACTCTACATCCCATATTATATTTCCTCCTCGAAGATTTCTTCAAAATTTGCGTCTGTAACTTCTTGCATTATTTCTACTACTTCTTCTTCCATAATATTATACCCCACTTTCATCTTTTCTTGTAAAATAATATGTTATTATTGAACCTGCTATAGCCATAAACGCTTCAACACTAACAATATTTTTAAAAGTTAATATACATGTAGTTGTTATTACTAATAGGCTTAATATTGTCTTAACCTTAAACAAATTGGCTAAATTTTTTAATAATAATATTAATGCTTCTTGCATAACATCTCATCTCCTTTAACATAATTATACTAATAACGATGTCAAAAATCAACATAAAAAATAAAACTCCCCTTAGGGAGTTCGTAGGATATTAAATATATTCCAAAGAGCTGAGTTTATTATATATTTTTTTATATGCTTTGTCAATAAAAAAGACATACTATTGTGACAGAATAGTATGTCGGCGTATATTCATAATCTATATTGGTAGGACGGCGTACCCTACATCTCTACTTAACAAGACCCTCGAATTTATCATTACTTCTCCTGGCGTGACAGCTGCCTTTCTATCCTCAATATAGCAAAAGGAAGGTAGGGTGAGCCACCTTCCTTAGGATTGAACTATGTCTATTTTATACCATACTTTTTATTGTTTGTCAATATTTTCTTCAATATAATCTTCATTCATTTGTTCTTCTGTATATGAATCTGGAACAAATATAACAGTTGTGAAATATGGGAAATGTTCTTCTACTACATTTCCTTCCTCATCTGTATGCTCTGGTACATATACGTCATTAACTCCTCTGATGTGTTTTCCCTCCTCTGATACTACCATTTTGGGTTTTGTGTGTTTCAATAAAAACATTTTTATTTCCTCCTTTTATTTAATATATTAAGATACTGTCCAACCGCTTCTCTGTTGCCACCGCTATTTCTTCTGCTGTCAGTTTGGCTAAATTTGTGTCTCCTAATCTAAAATTTTGCGTATATAACGTTCCTCCGTTTGCTACATCGTATGTTAAATTCAAATCGTATAAGCCATCTATCATTTTAAGTAAACTTTCTTTTTGGATTTTAGGACTATGTACTACTGAATACACATAGTTACCATATCCTGCGGTTTGCTGTGTATATGCCTTTCCGATATTGATAATTCCATCAAACCATTCCAAATTTGAACATTCTGCAAACATCTCGGATACAGTAATTAAATAATCTCCATAAAAATTCCCCTTAACCTCAGTTAATGCAGTATTTCTGTAAAAAGTATTTTTTAAATTTGTTAAATTAGGAGATGGATTTATATTTACTTTAGTTAATGAGTCACAAAATCTACACGCTTCAGATAAGTTTGTAACATTGCTGAAATCTATATATGAATCATTCAATTCTGTAATTCCACTACTATAGAATGTTGCATTTAACGTTTTTAAGGTATTAGTTAAAGATATTTTTGGTGTTTTTTTCAATGCTATACACCCATAAAATGTTTGATATAAAGAAGTAGTTCCCCAATTTTTAAGTTCTTTTATTTCTTCTAAATATTTATAGTCTTTGAACATATATGAAGGTCCTTTTCCAGCAAGGTCTAAAACACCTATTTTTTTAATTGAATTTTCAATAGAAAAAGATGTTTCGCTAGTAGGATAAACAAGTAAAGCGTTGTTTTCGTTCTCTCCATCACTACTTGTGTCTTCATGTGTACCAACTATCTTTTCTCCATTAACATATGCTGTTTTGTCTTTCATAATATCAGCAGCTGTAGCGTTTGCATCAGATGTGTCAAGTGGTTCGTAAGCACCTTCTATTCCTAATATTGTAGTTCCTACTTTAATATTTTCCGATTTTATATTGGGGTCTATATCAGCAGTTACTCTTGCGACAATTACTTCATCATAACCAACTTTTTCTGATATAAATACTTGTTCTTCAATACTTGGATTTATTTCTATATTCTCTGTTTCTGGTATTACTTGTATATTTTCTTCACAGTATTTTTTTTCAGTAAAAAGTGTTACGCCATCTTTATTTTTTATATATATATCCATTATTCTAAGACTTCTCCTTTCTACGAAACATTCCAACCCTTATTAATTGCTATATTTATTCCCTCGGCTGTTAATTTAGCTTTATTTATAGAACCTAGGTTTAACGTTTGAGTGTATAGAGTTCCTCCATTTGCCACATCATATGTTAAATTTAAATCATACAAATTATTTATTACACCCATTAAACTATCGTGGGTTAAATTTGTACAAGTACTTAAGTCTAATGTGTAATAAGAAAAATTCGCTGTTTTTTCCGTATATGCTTTTCCTAAATTAAATAAACCACCTAAATTAATTAAATTTTCACATCCAACAAATATGTATGTTATATCTATTACATTACTCGCATCTAATTGTGGAACGTCTTTTAAATTAGTGCAATCGCTAAATAAAAAACGCATAATTTCAACTTTTTGTGTATTAAATGATGGAATTGTTTTTAAATTTTTACATTCAGAAAACATCGATTCAATATTAATTACGTTTCTAAAATCTAATAATGGAACTTCTTTTAATTGTTCGCACATCATAAACATGCCTGCCATACTAACCGCGTTACTTGTATCCATATAATTGACTTTTTCTAAGGAATAGCATTCTCTAAACATTTCATCCATATATTTAATACTATTAGTGTCTATTTGAGGTGTTTCTATCATAAAAGGGCAATTCATAAATGTTGATATCATAGAATCTAAATGTTGAAAGTTAATAAGGTTATATTCTTTAGCGATACAAAAATTAAAAGCAAAATCTAAACTTTCTACCTCAGAACAATCTATAGTTGGCATTTTGACCATTATTGCACCTGGTGTAAGTATACCTATTGGGCGTGCATTAACAATAGCATTATATTCATTTTCTGTAGTGCCTCCTATAGAAGAACCATCATAGGTTTCAATATTACCAGTTATTTTTACATTGTTAATATAAGCAGTTTTCCCAATTAAAATATCTTCAGCAGTAGCTGTAGCATCACTTGTATCAATACCTTCATATCCGCCTTCAACGCCTAAAATATTAGTTCCTTTTTTTATGTTTTCGGGTTTAATGTCTTCATCTATAGATGATGTTACTGGTTCTACAATTATTTTATCATATCCATATTTTTCTGATTTAAATTCTTGTTGCTCTGTTTTTGGTATTATTTTTATATTCTCTAATTCAGGTTTTATTTCTTTTATAGAAGTATTCAATCCTCCAGAAAGTTTTTCTCTACCATTAATTTGACCACTAATTTGTAATCTCGCTTGTATCATTCTTCTTTCCTCCTTCTGGTAATAATACGAAAAGAGCAGCTCCTTTCTCTTTTGAATATCCTATAATTGTATTTGTATTAGGAGTATCTGGATTTAATTCTATTTCATACCAATACTCGTGTGGTTTGTTTATTAATTCACCTATTCTTGTATCTTCGCTTAATAAATCTATATTTACTATAGGTCCACTTTCTTCTACAGTAAAATCTTTTTGTAATAATATGCTGTTAACATTTTCTTTTTCCATAATTTTAATTCTTAAAATCTCACCAGCTTTAAAATGATATGGAGATTTATCAGCATTCAAAGCATCTATTGCTAAAGGAAGCATGTCTCCTCTAGTTACATAAATATTTCCTTTTTCAATTTTCCACATAATTATCCCTCCTAAAATAATTATAGCAAATAACATAAAAAAATAGCAATATTCTATAAAGAAAATTGCTACTTGGAGGCGTGTAGAGGAATTGCACCTCTGTTAAATGTTTTGCAGACATCCCCCTAACTACTCGGACAACACGCCATATATGCTACCGACATTTGTGTCGGTAGGTTCTACATTATTTTCCAGCAACACCACATAGTCCTATCGGAACAATCGAAAGTATCTACTATTACATTATCTATTATTGCAGTAATATGTCCATTCATCGTAGCAACAAAGTGTCCTTTAGGACATTTTTTCGCAAATTCGCCTACAGTCATATTTTCACAACACTTTCTAATGTATCTATCATCAAGATAACTTTCAACAAATTCTACATCGTTTAATAACATAGCCTTTTCATTAGCCAAATAACTTAATTTTTCTTGGCATTCTCTCCATGTTATTCCTTCTGCTACACTTATGCTCCTTAAAACACAATCGTTAATTAATAGTTTCTGCGGATTTGCATTATAATACGCAAACATTTTATCCTCTCATTTCGCTAATTCTTTTAGCTGTTCTGCGGATTTTTTCCATTTGCTCTGGATTTTCAGCTTCTTGCATTAAATGCATAAAAAATTCTTCAGCTGATTGTAACATATAATCAAATGATTTTTCTTTTTCAGGACCATTGTATCTTCCGCTTTCCATATAAGTACCATAATGTTCACGCATTTCTTCTAGCATTTCTTCGCCTTGATACATTGTTCCTCTTTCTGAATATCTACCTCTTGAATCTCTACCTCTTCTTCCATATTCCATTGGATAATTTCCATAACCTCTATAATTCATTTCCATTGCCTCCTTTTTATTTTTCCAATATTCTTCATTAGATATATCTTTATGTATATCTACTAATTTATCTAGCACTTCTAGGTTGTTCATATCAATACCATTTTCAAGTATTGCATTTATTTTTTCTTCAACTTGTTCTTTTACTTTTTCGTGCATTTAAATCCCTCCTAACATCTCCTATCAATAACTAAATTAGCACTAGCAATTATAGGTATTTGAGTATCTATTGGAGTTGTAGGGTCAGTTGCTGTTGGAACTGTTGGAACTGCTCTTACTGTAATATTTGCATTTCCTTTGCAACATACTCTTATTTCTTTTGATATTCCGATATTAGCGTAATCTCCAGCAGCTGCTAAAGTTTCAGCCATCAATGTTCCAGGTATCATTTCTCCATTGTTATATAAAGCAAATGCTACAACTCCTGCAGTTGCACTTGAAACTGTTGCATTAAAGTTTATTCTATATTGTCCTCCTGAAACTATTTCATAATTCGCAGAGCCTTCGTTGTGACATAGCCAACTATTATATCCTTTACAACTATTAGTTCTTATACAATCTCTTTGAAATACTACTGAAGCTATATTACTTGCTAATGTTACTAAATTTGAAATAAATGATTGTATCATGTTTCATCTTTCCTTTCTTTTAAAATAATAGAGAGATAGAACTTGCTACCTCTCTTTTTATGTTTGCAAGTCCTGTAACCAGGTTATCCTTTTGGATTTTGCATTTTATTCAATTAGTTGCACCCACAGCCACTATTATATCCAAATCCAGTTACGCCATAGTTGTAACAACAATTTGGGTTTGGTACAATATAACTAGGTGATGGACAAGGTTTTAGCTCATTTATCAAATATGCATTTTGTCTTTCTTGTGAAGCTGCTAGTCTTAAAGCATTTATTTCGTTTTGTTGAGCTGTTATTTGAGCATTCTTGTCTTCTATTCTATTTGCAACTATCTCATCATGTAATGCTCTGTAGTTTGCATTTTGATTTTCTATTATGTCTCTTGTATTGTTGCATAATGTTTGTTGTATTCCATTTGTATTCATAGCCATGTTGTAGTTTATTCCGTCAATAGCTCTTTGTGTTGTGCAAGAGCTGTCAGCTATTTGAGCTCTTAAATCACAGCCATTATGTTATCTTATAGGTTCTTTATCCTATAATTCAATATGTTTCCATATTGTTCAGACTATATCTTCACCCTAAAAATAAGGGGTTGGGCACTCGTGTCGAGATTATTGGTTAGTGTCCTCACTCGTTAGTCGTTGAGCCTTCCACAATACTTTTATCACTATTCTTGTGGCTTGGTTGCTGATTGACATATTCACAAATTAAATTTTTATATTTACATTTTGGTGTTATTTTATTATTCAAATAATTTGTAAATTTAGTTTTCCAGCAGTTCACCCAATTTATTTAGAGCATATTACTATGCAATACTGCCTACTGTGTTTACTTTTTGTAAACGATTTTTTACGGCTTTAAAAAATCCATTTAAGCAGTTAGCTAATTGAGAAGCAAGGCTGTTTGTTCCTTGTAAATAAGCCACATTTAATCCATTAAATCCTTGACATAAAGCATTTTGTACTCCTGAGAATCCATTAACAACAGTATTATTTAATGCAAAAGTAGAGTCACAGATTCCTGAATTAACTGCGTCTAATTTTCTTTCGATAGTAGCGAAGTCAGTAGCTAAAACATAGTTTTCTCCAACTCCTCCGTTTCTTCCGTTTCCACCGAAACCTCCGAAACCATATCCACCCCAGCCTCCAAATAAGGCTAATAGGATAATAGCCCAGAACCAACTTCCGTCGCCTCCGAACATTCCATTATTGTTTCTGTCTTGTAAAGCTATAGCATCAGCTACGCTTAGTCCTTCTGACATCATAATTTTTCCCTCCTTTTAAAGTTTTATATATAAAATTCTTGCAAGATATTTATATCTATTTTACATATTCCTCTAATTCAGAAAGAACTGCATCAGTAACGCCTATCTTCTTCGCAGTAGTTTTGAATTGTTCAAATTGTTCTTTAGTAATATTTCCGCTTTTAAATTTTTCTAAAACAATTTCACGAGCTTTTTGTGGATTTCCTCCAGTCATTTGCTTCATCATATTAAAAGCATTATTCATTTGAGGATTCATTGAAAGCATTTGTTCCATAATGGATAATGGGCTAAGATTATTGCGAGGTTGACTATTAGTCATTTTTTCTAGTAAACTCATATTACTTTGCCCCCTTTACATTTTTAAGGTCTTTAATTTGATTTTCGAGCATCAGAATTTTATTTTGCAATTCCTCTCTCACTTTAGAAACTTCTATTTGTATTTTTTCATTAATATCTTCTTTTTTTTCAGAAGTTTTTTTAACTTCTACATTTTCTTTATTGTCTTCGGATAAAGAATAAGTTTCTATTTCTTTTTCTCCTTTTTCGTTCATTCCCTTTATATATAATTTTTTTGAATTAGCATCTAGTAACATGATAGGTTTTTCTGTATATGGTATATTTTTTACTTCTTCCCATCCACTTACATATTTAGCATTTAAAGTGTTGCTTTCTACAATATTTTGTTGTACTACAGGTTGTACTTGTTGTTGAACAGGTTGTTGCTGAGGTTGTTGAAACTGTGGATAACTTTGTTGATAATTGTTCATGTTTTGATTGTATGGCGCATAAGCACCCATATAATATGGTTGATACATAAATATTCCTCCTATAACTTATATTCACGTTCAATTTTTTCTAGTTTTTCTAAAATTGAAATAAGGCAGCCCATAATATCTATTGTATAGGCATTTAGATATTTATTCATAGGCTACCTCCTTTTCTGATTTAATTATAAACAAAAATAGCCGTACTATGTCAGTACGACTATAACAAAAATTTTTATTTTTTTTTTATATCCCACAATTTATTCTTATTGCTAATGCTATTTGATTAAGCATTTCAGCTATTCTAACATTTGGCATGCCATCTAATCTTTCAGAAATTTCTTTGAATGTTAATCTTTCTTTAAATCTATATTTATAAACAATAAAAAGTAAATCATCTCTACGTTTTAAATTTTCTTCAAATTCCAATAATTTAGTATTGCAGATATTATATTTTACATATTCTTCTATATCAGAATATTTGCTTTCATTATTTCCTTTCCATAAATACATATCATTTATATTTGATTTACCAGTCATTATGAAAGCACTAAAAATTGTAAATAAAATTGATATTATTAAATCTACTTTCAATATTATAAATAAGCTCAATAAAATTAAAGCACTCCATACAAGGCATCTATACCAATCTTTAAAATGCAATGCGTTGCCGAAGCACCCTCTACTCATCATAAAACTTAACATAATAATTATAATTTCTTTGATAGGTAAGTCTAATAACCTACCTATCAAGAAAATCAAAATAGTTTCTGCAATGTTGAAAATTAAACTACTTAAAAAATACTTGTATTTTTCCATAATTACTCTCCATCTTTTGCATCGAAAAACCAAAACCAGCTATCCCAACCCATAATTCCACCTACTTTCTTAACCATAACATATACATCATACCCAAATTTATTATATAAAATATTAAATTGAATATAACCACATTAATGCTTCTAAAAGTAGCAGATTTTATTTTGTTTTTAACTTTATCATTTCTATTCCATAATTTCTTGTATACTTTTTGAATATAAGGTAGCTTATCGTAAAGAAAAATAAAAAATATAATAAGTATTACTCTATTAATTATAGCTCCAACTATCATATTAGGTCTAAATATTCCAAATGAAATAGCACTCACAAAAATAAGAAAAATACTTCCTATTGTAAATGTAAATACATCTGTTATTTGTGCTTTGTCTTTATATAAAACTTTTAATATAACATAAGTAAAAGCAGTATATGCCATTTGAAACCACATACTGAATTTTATAAAAGACTTTAGTAACAAATATTCAATTATCATAAGTAGAACAAATAAAACACGCTTTTCTTTTAATTGTTTTGTAAATATCATAAATAATGCAAAGTATATAGCTTCTGGTATTTGTCCTAATAATAGTTCAGCATAATCCATAGACATTCCCTTACTTAAAGAAAGCTATTGCTGCTACTATTATTTCACCTATCATTGCTATAATAGAAGCTACAACAGTTCTCCATAACCATTTATTGTTTTCTTTAATTTCTGTTATGTCTTTTGTGTTTTCTTTTATTTCATGTTCTTGAAGGTCTTGTTTATTTGCGAGGGGGGCTATGGCAGATTCAATTTTTAGACTTTCTGTATCTTTATTGTTTTCTATTGTGTTTAACATAATGTCAGTCTTCTTGTCTATTTTTGATAAAAGACTGGAAAATTGTTTAATGTCATTATTCAATTCATCAATTTTATGATTTGTCTCGTTTCGAAACAAGTCAAACTCATCTCTTTTAACAAATTCGTCTGCCATATCATATACCCCTTTTATTTTCTTCTTTGTATTTTTATTATATTATATTTTTATTATTTTGTCTAGTTTTTAAATGTCTTTTGCTCCTTCAAAAATTTCTGTTGTTTTTAAATAATCATATAAATCTTTTATTGTTTCATCTTCTGAATATTCTTTATTAACAAAAGTGGTTTCAATAAAGATATTTGTTTGAACAGCCTCTCCTGTTTCTCGTCCAATTTGTAATGCATCTATTTCTGCTTGTCTTTTTGTTTCGTTTATGTAAGAAGCCACTTCTATTACAGTAGTATTATTTGTTATTTTGTTTATACTAGCTATTCTGTGATAGTTTAATATAATACCATTTTCTAATTCTATTTGTTTCTGTAAAGCCATATTTACCTCCTATTTATATCCAAGAACTCTATATATTAGTACTTCATTTGACGTATACGTAGTTGGTGTATTTGAATCAAAATTAAGTAAACCTGGATACGTTTTTGTTATAGACGTTCCACTAATCGATATACGAGGCATTTGAAGTTGTGCAAAAGTATTACTTTCGACATAACCTGTTATAAGTGTAGCACCTTTACCATCAGGACTATATACTTTAACACTGTGAAAAGTATCAGTACCTTTACCATAAAATATTTCTAAATAATTAAAATTTGCGGATGTTTCAGATAAGGTCACAGTTCCGTCTGTACCACTAGTATTATCATATAAAGTAGTTGGTTTTAATTGAAAATTAGTAGTGTTAATGTTATTTACTGTTGTTGAACCTTTTATTGTTCCAGAACCATTTATTTGCCCATTTCCATATATTTGCATATTACCTTTAGTATAAAGATTTCCATTCACAAATAAATAATTATTCCCATTAGCATCTACACCATAATCATATATAGGTTCTCCTCTAGTTATATTTTGAGCATAATTTAAACTTGTTAATTTTATATTTGCACCATCGCCATCATTTGCATATATTATAAAATCATATGATTTTTTATAATCAAAAGTTGTTCCTAAAGAAACGGAACCACTATATTTATTATTAGATATATTCGGAGTTAATGTTCCTCCAGCAATATATGTCGTTGCACTTTTTTCTTTGTATTCCCATTTTAGTGTTAATTTATTTGTTTTAGCTCCAAAACTAGCATTAAAAAAGTTTCCTTCATAATCTAATTTAACCTCTGAACTTGTAGCTGCTGTTCTATAAAACTTTGCAGTTAAAGTTAATGGGATGTATTCTATTATTTTATTTGGAGTTAATGTTTTAGAATTTGAGAAACCTCTACTGTCAGTAGCAATAATATTAAAAGATGTTTTTGTAGTATTTTTAAATTCTATATAACTTCCTTCAACTTTCGTTCCTTCAACTGTTATCTGTTTTATAGAAGCACTATTTTTCGCAGTAGCTGTTGGAGTTATTTTAGCTGTAGACCTATTTTTTACCAATATAACATTTGTTGATGAACCACCAGTTAAAGCCAACGTGTTACTATTACTATCAACCAATGTACCGCTAACAGTAGGTTTATTGTCCTCTTGATTAACTCTTGCTTTAAATGTTGTTGTTGATTCTCCTACTACTGTGTCTCCGCTGTAAGTAATACATTTCAATGTAACAGTTCCTTCTGTTCCTGGTATTTCTGAATACAATGAAGTAGGAACTGTAAATGGAACAGGAGATTGTTGTGTCTTTGTAACAACTGTACCACTTTTACTTCCTAAGCTATAAGTAATTGTGTGCGTAAATGAATCATCTGCTTTATCTATATATATTGAAGAAATACTTCCTACATCTGCATCAGTTGCACTTATTTTTGAAGCTCTAGGTATTTTTGTTAACGTAAAATTAGCACTTCCTGATGAATTACCTATGTTTATATTACTTTGATGATATGCTGAAATAGTAACTGTTTTGCTACCATCGCTATTGTGAGTTATTTCTTTAGAATGAGAACCTAAGTATTTCCAATCAACACTATTTCTGGTATCCCATGCACTTGTTCCATTTTTTGTATCTCCATCTATTGTTATGCTCCAAGGACTTCCATTCAAATTATATGCACTAGTTGAATATAATTGATTTCTACGCATATAAATATCTACAACAATAGTAGTTTTATTTGTTTCAATATAATTATCTGCTTTTTGTTCATAAGCTTCGGCTTTAAATTCATATCTGGTCAAACCTGAACCAGAACTATAATTAGATGTAAATAATAACATTTTATCCCTCCTTATATATCAAAAGCTCCGGTTCCATTTCCGCCTAATGTTTCATTGTAATAATCTTGAAACCTTGAATTAGAACCAATTATTAGGAAATTTTGAACTATTAAATTTGAAGTTGCAACTATTGTTTGTCCTTCATAATCCGAAAATTCTGTATCGCCTTCTTTTACATATCCTGCATATAATAATGATTTGGGCTGTCCTCCTGTCTTATCAGTTACTTTTATTTTTGCTTCATCTATTACAGTACTTGTATCCGACCCTGTTCTATCAATATTTAATCCATCGTCATTGAAAGTATATCCCATTGATGTTTTTATTTTATCAACACCAGTATTTTGTATTGTTTCTATTGACACTTTAAAACTCTTAGAATCTAATTCTGTTTGTGCAACTCTGCTCTCTAATATTGTATAATCGTCATCTATTTTATCAATTTTTTCATTTACTTTATCCGCTGTCAAATACTCATCATTTAATCTTCTAGTAGTTTCTTGAACACTACTTTTTATTTCTTCATTTGTTGATTCTTGTGATGCTTTAAAGTCTTTAAATACAATAATATTTGAATTTATATCGTTTAAAGTATTTGCTAATATTGGGTCAGTATATGTAACACTTTCATTCGTCCAAGTGAGTTTACTTCTTGTCCAAATAAATCTATCAGTTTGTAATGTATCTTGTGTTTCTTTCCATTCTCCTCCAGTTAGTTCTGTACTAGAAGTTGATGAATAATATTGGTCTATAATTGACTTTACTCCTATTCCTGTTGCACCCTTTTTGCCAACATTATATGCATATTTTTTGCTTCCATCACTATATATAAACTCCGTTCTAGTCCACAAATATCCGTCTTCATCTACTTCTGGAATAGTAGTTTGCCAAGTTCCTGTCGGAACAGTAGTTCCAGATGTTGATTTTTGATATGTTATATTTGTTTGAGTTATACCAATACCATTTTCCCCTGCTTCTCCTTTAGCTCCACTTATATTAGTAGCTGCAGTTTCAGCAGTAGTTCCATTAGCATAAGTTGTTATTGTCTTTTGCCACATATATTTTCCTGCTGTCCATTCTGGCGCAGTTGTTGACCACCCATCGGTAGGTGCTGTAGTAGGACTATCACTTAAAGCATATACAACTTCTATTCTTGCTACTGTTTTAGCAACTTTTTCAGATACATCTTCTTGACTTTCTATTATAGATTCTATTCTTTTATTAGCTTTATCTACTTTTATTTCAACATGACTTAATCCTTGTGCTAAAGAAGAAACATATTGGTATTTAGTCTCAGTTTTAGTTTTAGCTTTACTTTCCATGCTATCTAATACAATTCCTGTATAATCTATTGTATGGTCGAATAAATAAGTGCTATATTTTTGTCCGTTTAAATTTTCTACAGAAATTCTATCTTTAGAGTTCAAATACATTAGTCCTAACATATCTACAGTCATTGGTGTATATTTGAATCCAAATAATCTTTTTCCTGCTTCAATTAATTGTTTTCTTTTTAATTCTGTATAAGCAAATGGATTGTCTGATATTACATATTCTATTTCTCCAATAGGAATATAAGGTTGATATGGTTTTTCTTCTGTTCCTTCATAAACCATAAACTCCGAAACAGTAAATGAATATTCCGCTGTATTACTAACAGGAGCTATATATAATCTCATACTGTATGTTCCATTTTCATCTACTGTAAATGTAGACTTTTCGGCATCTCCCGATAATATTACTTTTAACCATGTAGCTCCATTTCCTTTATATATTTCAATTCTACCCGCTCTATAATCTTTTGTTCCTGCTGTAGTTGTTACTTTTCTTTGTATTGTATATGTTTTTCCAGTTTCCAATAATACATTTTTAAAGTGCAATACACTTTCAGAGGCTACTCCAATGGCAGCTGTTATATTTATTTCTGTTGCTGTACTAGAATTTATCGTTGAACTTGTAGTTCCATAATCTTTAAGATTTAATTTATTATAATTGCTGGGTCCATTTATACTTTTTTCATCTTTAATAGTAACATTTTCTCCTTCAACTTGGCTATTCCTTAAAACAACAACATTAACAGGTCCATAATCATCAGATTTTTTAAAACTAAAATAATCATCTGTTCCTAATTCTTCGTCTATTTCTTCTCTTATTTCAAAATCCATAACCAAGTTATCATCAGCATCTATTCTTGACCAATTAAAAGCCATTTGTGTTATTGCTTTTAAAACATCTCTTAAAGTACTTCCTTGCTCAAATTGATTGTTTTCTACAACAAAATCAGAATTAGCAAATGTAGCAACTTTTGAATCTACTCCAGCTTGGTCTATAATGTCATCTAATAATTGTTTTAAAGTACAAGGATATGTTATTCTATCTTTATATTCTTGATTAAATTTAATCATATAATCTAAAGCTTCAAATGAAGTATTGTCATTAACTTGGTCATCTTCTGGTCTTTGTACTATATAAGTTCCGTATTTAATATATTCTGTTGTCTCATCTTCTAGTTCTACTCCTAAATATACTTCAATTTCTCTGTCCTGAATATCAAATGAAGAATCTACATTGTTAAAATTACCACTTACTCTTTTCGCTACTGTTCCACCTATAATTCCTTCTTCTGGCACATATCTTAATTCTTCAATTTTTAAATCTTTTAAATAATTATTTTCATCTATAATTATTTCTGGCAAAGTATCTGTCGCAAGAACTTTTAAATATCCTCTTGTTATTTTTCCTTCTTTTAATCTCGTTTTAAATTCTTCTGATATTCTTTGATACGCTGTAACTTCAAAATATGGAGAGACTTCATCTGTAGAATATATATGAGTAACTTCATCGTAACTATAAGCTTCTTTTTCAAAATATTCTAATTGTTCTACTTGCTCTGGTGTACAAGGAATTAATAAAGGATCTTTTAATTTAGCATATATCGTAATGTTATTTGAAAGTAAAAAGTTTTTAAACCCTGCTACATCATCTGTATCAAGTCTGTCTTTTTTTACTGTTATGCTAATCATTGTATCGTCAATGTCTACTTTTTCTTCTTGACTTGACCAATTTGCATTTGATACTACCGTTAATTTATCACAAAAACCTATTGTATCTTTTCCATATGATAAACCTCTACCAAATCTCGAATAATCATCACCTAGCAAACCTCTTTTTTCCCAATATTCTGTTCCATTAAATATTATTTCAACTATGTTATGCTCCTCATACCAAACGCCATCTTTTTTTACAAACCTATCTTTTACATCTCCAATAGCTCTAAATGGTTGTTGAGTGTATAAGGCTTTTGTTTGGCCTTGGTGTGATATATAGTCTGTCTGTTTTATTCCTTCTTCTATTTGAATATTATTAATGTTATTAATCGTTACTGCTGAACTATCAGCTTTTCTAAAAGCACCACAAACATATTTGTCTGTTGTTATAGTAAATGTATAAGGAGTATTTACCCAACCCGAATTACTTTCGGCTTTAGTAGTTGTATCATTGTAAAAATATACAGCTACTCGTTCACTTCCATTTGCATTTATCGTGTATGAACCTTTCTTTAGAAAAACTCTTTTATTCATACGAACTCTTGCAGTTGAATCCGCTGTCCAACCGTCTGCATTTAAAGCTCCTTGTTCTGCTATTCCGTCAAAAAAGTTTTTATTCACTTGTTTTATCTCTATACTACCTTGTCCGTACGGGCTGTATTTTCCTATTGATGTTCCTTGAACTAATTTAAATGTTTCAGAATCGTTTTTGTTTCCTTGCTTTGTCAACAAAGAAAACCTAATATATTTTGCGTTGTCTGGAGGTATAATTGTGTTTGTTCCGGTAGCTTGTTTAAATGTGCTTATTAAATTTTTATCGCTGTCATAATATGCAGAGTGTGGCGCATTACCTGTAGTACTTATTCCATTATATGTACACGCTTTTCCTCCAATAATAGGCATATAGTCTGTTACATTCCATTGACTGTCATTTACTATTATCCCTGTTGAATTAATATAACATTGCTTCGTTATAGCGTTTTTATTGAATAATTGTATATTATCTCCTACGCTCTCAATAGGTGCTTCATATTCTATACTCGGACTTGCTCCAAATAATTCGAATGTTCCATCTCCCTCTTGATATACCATTGGCTTACAAGAATAACTTGTTCCTGAAAAATTTGTACCTCCATAAAATCCAAAACGAACATAAAATCCTTCTGAGTCTATCATCTCTTGTGTTAATTCAAATTTAGTATTGTTCGAACTATAAGATACCTCTCCATAAGTTCCCGAAGCATGTCTAAAACTCAAAAAAGGATAAGGTGAGACATTTGTTTTATCTTGTTTTATATACACTGTTCCAGCTTTAAATAATTTCCTTGAAACTTCTGTGCTGTAAGTAGCTGTCATTGTAAACATTTTGGCAATAGTTTCAGGACTTTCAATATTAAAACTTCCATCTCCATTATTTGTCAAAACAACTCCACTATTCGCACTATCATCTTTCGTTGTTATTAATTTTGAATTAAACAAGTTGTACCCTTTTCTAGTTTCTTGATAACTATTTCCTAATACCTGAAATTCTTTAAAATAATGCTTTGCTGTTTTTTGTAATGTAATGTTTTCTCCACTTGCTGTTATTTCTTTATTAATATGATACATATTTCACCTCCTAATGTTCAATTAGACTGAACTGCTGAAATTCAATCATTCTTTGTCCTTGATATATTACAGGTTTATATTTTAAATCTGTATGATACATTGTAGCAGTTTCATATCTATCATAATCTTCGTTATAATATTCTACTTTTAAGTACATGCTATCTAATGCTTTATAATATGTTCTAAATTGTTCTGGTGTCATAACAGGAAAACTTATTACTATTTTTGTTGGTCTATGAGGTAATTGTTTTACTATTAATTTTCCACTACTTACTCTACCAGCATCTGTTACTTGTACTATATGAGGTTGTACCTCATATCCTCCTCTTAAAGGGGCAGGAGAAGTAAAATTACATTCTCCTATTTTAAAATAATATCCTTTAAAATTACTCATGTTCTTCTACTCCTCCTATATTCTTATTGTACTTGCTCCGTACATATTGCTTTCACTATTAGCGTATTGACCATATCCAGAATAAAGTTTTTTGTTTCCAACATAAACATTTACTGGTTGTCTGTCTCTTGAACTATTTTCTCTTAAAGCTTGGCTTACTCCTTCATAAGACGCTTGTGCTATACCTGCAATAATTTGGTCATTATTTGCCACAGCTGCTCTATTTCCTATATTTCCTACTAACTCTGGTCCACTTTCTCTTGCTACGAAAAATTGTCCTGTCTCTGGAAATCCACCTTCTGCAAACCATTTAATTGAAGGTAATGTTATTCCTAATGTACTAAATATTGAAGCATTTGTATTTTTTAATTTTGTAAATACGTTTGATAATGTGCCTAGTAAAGAATTTTTTAATGTAGTTCCATTTACTTTTAAATTGTTTGAGAAGGTATTTGCCATTTCGCTTCCCAATCCTCCAAAAGCATCGACTGCTGATTGTTTTCCATCTGTTGCTGCTTGTGTTATACCAGTTAATACATCAGATGTATCAGCGTAAATTGCAGATTTAGCATTTGGTACTTGTGCATTAAATGACATAACAACTCCGTCTTGTGCCAAAGATTGAATTGTTGATTGTATTGCCGGCTTATTATCTTCTACTGCTTGTTTAGTAGGACCTACTACCGAATCGTTAATAAAGTTGGTTGCTGATTCATTCATTATTTGAGCTTTATCTGTTATTCCTTGCATCATTGTTTCAGGTAGTCCTCTACCCATTTCTCTAAACTTTTCCCATACATCATTAGAAACTTGAAAACTTTTTAATGGATTCATTAATTCGCCACTTATCCATTGTTTTTCTTCTTCCGTAAATTCTATTGCGTTTCCATATTGGTCTTTTATTGTTCCACCTTGTTCTATTATATGTTGCAATAATAATTTCATGTCCTGTTCTTCTACTGCAAATGGTTCAAGTATGCTTTGTGATATTACCTGTTTTTCTTTAGCATCAAATTCAATAGCTTTTCCCCATTTATTTTTTATATATAATCCATCTTCTTCTAAAGCCTTTATAATTTCGTTCAAAGTTCCTAAATCAATTTTACCAGATTCTAAGAAGTTTGAATTCATTAATGTTTTTTCAGCTTCTGTCAATTTTAATCCATCTAGCCAACCTGATTGTTTTATTTCACTAGCATTTTCTTTTAGAAATTCAACTATTTTTGGAGTACTTGCTGTTCCACTCTCTATTAATTCGTTTGTATAATTTTCAAGAACGTCTTTTCCTTTTCCTGTAACATCTACATCTCCTATTTTTTCTAAGTTTTGATTTATACTATCTACAACACCTTTCATTTCTTCAGTAGTAGACGCTCCACTTTCAATTAACTGTAAACTCATCGTAGAAAAAATACCTTTGTAGTCTCCTAAAACTTTTTCTTTATCTAATTCAAATGCTTCTTGCGCTTGTGCTTTGTAATTAATAAAAGCTTGTTTCAGCTCTGGGTCATCTATTTGTGCAATAACATTATCATATATATTCATCAAATTAGTATTAGCTTCTGTCATTTCTGTTATAACTTCATTCATACTTGATGATAAATTATCTACAAATTCTTGTGCTTTTTGCGGATTTTCTAAATCTATTTTGTTTGTATTATAAGCTTCAACTAAACCATTATATTTAGTTTCTGCTATTGATACTTCATCGTTTAGTCCTTGCATTTTTGTAGTTAAATCCATTAATCTATTATAATATTCTTCTTCTCCAACTTGTCCTTTTTGTCTTGCTAATTCTAATTCGTTCATTTGTCTTTTATATTCGGCTGTTTTATCACCTTGTGCCATTTGGTATCTAACAATATCATCAATCATTTTGTCCGTTTCTTCTTTGCTTGTTACTCCCAAATCTTCCATATGTCTAGCGTTTGCTATAAGACTATCTGCTATTGAAGCATTACTATCAGTAACAATAACTGCCATAGAATCAAATTTTTCTTGTATCAATGAAAAATCCTCATCAGTCATAGAATAAAAAGAAGACCTCATTTTAGATGCTAAAGTATCTAACTCTTGTGCTGTCTCATCAAACTTCTTATTATTTTCATCTATCGCTTCAGAACTTTTATTAATAGAATCAGTATAAATAAGAGCATCTTCATTCAATTTATTATAATATTCAAGAACTTTTCCCATTGATTGTCCTTGACCATCAAATAATTCTGCTAATGCTTTATCTTCAGCCACTTGTTTTTGATAATCATTATAAGCTTTTGCTCCAGCTACTAATGCAGTTATTGCTGTAATTGCTATTCCTAATGGTCCTCCAACTAATAAAGACAAAGCTGTTCCAAATCCTGCCACAGCAACTCCAACATTCAATATAGTTGTTCCTAATTCAGATGTTCCAGCATTAAAATCTTTAACCGCACTATATGTTGTTGTGAATATTCCAGCTACTGAAGCCAATGTTCCTAATGCTTTTGCGAAAGGACTTAATGCGGAAGTATAACTTTTTAAATTTCCCCATAAACTGCTTGCAAATGTTGATACTCCCTTTAAAGATATTCCAAATTTAGTTGCTTCTGTAAACGCAACACCTATAGATGTTGAAAAAATACTTATTATTTTGCTTAATGAAGAAAATCCTTTTATTTTAGTAATAAAAGTAGCAATTTTCTTAATCATTCCTCCACCTAAAATAACTAATAAAGCATTTCCTAGACCCTTGAATAAAGGCTTAAATTTGTTTACTATTTTTGATATTGCTTTAAATATCCCTTCGAATTTTTTAAAGAATCCTTCTAGTTTCTTTTTAATTTTTTCCGTAGTTGTTTCCACAATATTTTCTAATGCATCATAATCATATAATGGAATTCCTAAACTTCCACCATTTAGAAGGTCATCTCCGGCTCCAGCTCCTGATTCTTTTCCAAAATCTATAACATTTAATTCATCAAATTTATTAAGCATTTTATCAAGTTTTTTACCTGTTGCTGTTGCTCCATCACCAATATCTTCTATTCCTGCTGATATTCCATCTAAACTTGAATAATCAATATCTGGTAATTCAAATCCGAAAAAATTAGCGATTCTATTTGCTAATGCAGTCAACGCTTGTGTCAATAAACTTACATAAGGTAGTACTTGCATTATTACTGGTAGAACCATATTTCCTATTGCTCTAGCCAATAAAGTAAATTGTTCTTTTAATATTCTTAAGGCATTTGCAGGAGCAATTAAGGTTCTTGCCATATCGCCTTGCATTTTATTCGTTCTTGTCATCATTTGATAGTACAATAATTCTGTTTTTTGTGCTCTAGTCATTGTGGATATTTTTTTATCAATTCCTAATGTATAGGCTGTTTGTTGCAATGTTGCTTGGTCTAATGCAATACCTATAGCTCTCATTGGTTCAATTTCTCCAGAAAAACCTGATTTAATTTTCTGCATTGCTTGGTCTATTGGTATATTTAAAAACGAACTCATATCATAAGATAATTGAGTTAAGTTCTTAGACATTATATAGGCACTTTCGCTTGATAAACCAAATCCTTCTGCTAATGTATTAAACATACCCATATATCTCATTACATTAGAAGGGTCTATTCCTAAAGCATTACTAAATTCTTGCACAAACTCAGTTGCTTGTTTTGTAGCTTCTCCCATTGAAACTCTAAATAAATTTAAATTTTCAACGTATGCGTTACTTTGAGTAACAGCATTTCCTAAAACACTAGCAACTTTTTTCATTACAGCTATAAAAGCTGTAGTCTTTATCGTTGCTCCAGCTACTCCTTTAGTCATTCCTCCAAATAATCCACCACCAGAAGTTTTTATCTTTGAGCTGTTATTTTTTAAATTAGATAAAGTTTTATTGAATTTGTCCAATTTTGTTGTAGCAGGACTTAAACTTTTTTGCAATGTACTTATACTTTGCGCAAGTTTATCTAAATTACTACCCGCAGATGCCGAACTACTTTCAATCTCAATTTTTACTTCATCTATTGTAGTATCCATTGTTTTACCACCTACCTTTTGTTCTCAAATTGTTTTGTTGTCGCTCTCGCCCAATTATCAAAAAATACTTGGGCTTTCAATCTTTCATTTTCCACTTCTTGTTTTGTAGGTTCTTTTTTCTCTATCTGTTCTTTATATCTGTCCATTCCATAAGGAACTTCCGGATATGGCAGAGGCTTTGTACCGCTTTTAGAAAAGGCATGTAATACAGGAGATACATCACACAATGCCTCATATATATACATGCCTTGTTTCCACATATGCCATTGGTCCATTTCTATTTCTCGTTCTTGTTTAATTCGATATGCTTTTAAGTACATTTTGGCAATAGTTAAATCTTCATACCAAAATTGCTCATAAGTCATTCCTATACTAATAAAAAATGGACAAAGTTCTTCAAATTTTTTAGATAGGAAGATATGCTCTGCATTGTTGGATTCTATCCAACTATCTTCCAGTCTATGTTTCCCTTATCGCCAACTTCTTCATCTTCTGTCAAAGTTTCATAAGCTTCCAATAACATTCCTGAAATTACTTCTAGTAAATGCTCTTTGTTTTTAAATCTTTTATAACATTCATCAACATAACTTTTTTTAACATATTTATGATTCTTATAAAATAATCCTTGGAAAGCTAAAGGCAACATTGTCATAGGTTTAGTAGTTAACTCATTTATTGAGAAACCTTGTTGTTCAAGTATTGATATTGTATCACGATTATATTCTAAAACATATTTTTCGTTATTATCTTCGAATTCTATTTTCTTATTCATTACAAAATACCTCTTTTCTATTTGTTATTAAGCTGTTGGTTTAGCAGCTTTTTCTGGAGCTCCAGTTGGTGTTATATAGTTTGTTATTTCTAATACTGAGCTTACAGAAGCTTCTGGTATTCCCATTGCAGATGGGTTACCTGTGAAGTATAATCCTTCTGTTAATCCTGGAATATCTATAAAGAACCATGTAGCTTTATTAGCTGCTTTAGCTGCTTCATAAGCGTCCATTAATTCTTCCCACATTTCAACCAATGCTTGTGTTAAGTTAAATGTAAATTCTAATGCTCCACCTAAATCTTTTAAACCATCTATATATGTTTTGTATTCTATTTCGTTTAAAGTAGTTGTTTCTAGTGTTTCTGGTGCTGGGTTCATTGATGGAATACTTTTAACTCCCTCTAAATCTTTGAATGCAGACTTTGCTGTTGGTCTTTGTCCTGCTGTTTCCTCTACTGCATAATATAAATGAATACCTGCTGTACTTAAATTTATAGCCATTTTAATTTCCTCCTTTAACTTCTCGAATATATTGTGTTGGTATCTAAATCAACACTACAAGAATATCTTATTATACATCTAATAACGTTTTTATCATCTACTAATGGCGCTATAGCTGGATTTCCAATTCTTCTTAATTTGTATGTTGGACCAGTTAAAAGGTCATTGATAAATCTGCTCATTAACATTGCACTATCAGTAGCTTGTAGTTCTAGTGTATCTCTACTATATGCTTCTATCTGATAAGACAAATCAGATACATGCTCACCTTTATTGTCTGTAAATCTACTGTTTTCTGTATTTTGTATTTCTAATATCGTAACTAATGGATAATTAATTTCTGGAAAACTATCATATGCGCCTTTAACAGTAGTATTTATGAAATCATCTAGCATCTTTTCATTTCCTTCTATATCTATATATTTTATAGGATTAGAAAAGATATTTTTTATATCCCTTTTAAGTTGTGGATTTAAAGTTTCGATAAGACATCACTCACTTCCTGTTTAATAATTTCTGTTTTTTTATTATTTAAGGCTACACTAGCATTAAATACTTGTTTTCCGGCTGGTATACCTTGTGTATATTTCTTCTCACCATTCTCATCCTTATAAGTCCAATATAGTCCTCCTACCGGAATTCCTTTGGTTGTAGCAGTACTCTCATCACTTTTATTAGTTCTTATTGTTTTGCCACTATTATAAGGTTTTAATGGGAAATCGCCTTTCATTTCATGACCATTACTTGCTCCTGCTGTACCAGTTCCAAATTCATCGTATAATACCTGTGACCCCATAGTTCCTACAGTTTTTTTGTTTTTACTTCCTCGTTTAAAGAAGCTTACATCCTCATTACCATCCTGATAACCTGTCATTGAAAAATTAGTTTGGATTTCACTTAAAGCATAATCAGCTAATCTATCTACTATTTTTTCATTAGCTTTTTCTAAATCTTTTTTTAGGGTATTCACTTTTTCAAGTAATTCTTTCATCCCTTGATTAGAAAGTTTCACTTTAATGGTTTTCATTTTTTCCACTTAACTTTCTCAATCTTATTTCAGATTGATTGATAGTACTTATTGGATTTCCGTCAACAATATAATCTGCTTCTCTACATAATGGGTCATGCGTGATTGGAGGATTTTTATATACATAACATTTATCCCCGTTTCCAAAATCTTTTGCTTCGTCAGGAGTACATTTTATTTTTAAATACATTGTATAATCTTCTCCTAATGTCAATCGTTCACCAACACTATTTGTTGGTTGATAATTCAATTTGCAAAGATTTGGTTCTTCAAATTGTGTAGTATTAGGGATTTTTTTGCATAAATAAAAACCTCTTTTATTTCGTTTTAAACAAATCATAATTCTTTTAACCTCGCTAATGGTACTATTTCTTTCAAAATATCATTTGGATATTCGGCAGCTCCTGCATATGTTCTTGAAACTCCTCCTTCAGAATGAGCTAATTCTCCTTCTGCTCCCATTTTTGCGAATGCTGATATACACAATCTAATTACAATATTTTTATACTTGTTTTCAAATAACACAGTATCGGTTGATATGAAATGTCTTCTTTCATTTACTGCTTCAATAGCACTTTCTATTTCATCATATAATTCATCATCAGAATATGTAGAAATATCAAAATCTCTTCTTTGTAGTTGTCTTTTTAATTTTCCTAGCAATTCACTTGCTTCTTCAGTTTCTTTATAATCATCGAAAGTTATCATATCAATCGCCTCCTCTTGTTATTAAAATATATTATTGTTTGTATTTTCTTTTGATTTTTCATTTTTCTTTAAAAAATCAATAGGGTTAATTCCTATTACATCAGTTGGATTTGGTCTAACAATTTTTGTGTCAGGTCCTTTTACTGGAGTAATATTTAATTCTTTCCCTTTCATTTCAACCTTAACTTGTTTATAATAATTAGATACTTTTACATAAGGTTTGCCATTAATCAAATAAATCATCTTTTAGTCCTCCTTTTATTTTTTAGAGTTCTGTGATGCTTTTTTGTTATTAGATATAATGCCTAAAATATCTTCCAACTTATTATTAGCTTCATCAGGGTTGCTTTCTTCTTTCTCAGGTTCGCCCTCAATCGTTTTTTCTTCTTCGTTAGATAAATTACTTGTCTTGTCTTCAAAAACTCCTCTTAAGCTATCCTCATTGTTTTCTTGAACATTTATATTTTGTTCATTATTATTTTCTGGCGCTAACACATTTTCATTGTCAGAAGAAGCTGTTTTATTAGCTTCTTCTTCCACTATATGATAGCCCATTCTTTTAAACATTGATTCATATGTTTTTTTAGAAACGTTTAAACTATGATTACCTTTTCTTATCTCTATCATATATTCCTCCTATTAAAGAACATCACCAATTATTACTTGGTCAGCTGCTTCGAATGAAGGCATAACTACTTGTGATACTTTTGTATCAACAGATACTGGGTCAGTTGTTTTTGTTGTTGTTGCAGATTCAAATTTCGGAATTCATCCTGTAGATGAGCTTGTAGCCG
>CALAEX010000209.1 GCA_937891165.1 uncultured Lachnospiraceae bacterium
ATTTTCTTCAAAATGAGTAATATCAATATTTTGATTTTTAACAAGTTCTAATTCTTTTCTATATTCTAAACTCTTACTAGCTAAATTTCTAATTAAAGTAATTAATGGTATAAAAAATTGAGGTCTTATAACATACATCTTATCATATTTATACGAAACATCTACTATACCAGAATTATAATATTCATTATCAATTTTTTTGTTATAAACTCGTGTTTTCTTAAGCTCGTATAATTTAAAATGTTGATATGTTTTAAGAAGTACTAACTCATAATTTTTATTAAGTGTTTTAATAAACTTCTCAAGCTCGTTTAATTTGCATCCGTTTTTTAAATAGTCTTTTATCTCTTTTTTAAATCTAAAATTAATGTCTTTTATTGCTATATAACAACTATTATAATAGTTATCAAATACTACATAAGAATAACTAAATCTCTCGTTTAAATCGTTTACAATAATACAATAATTATTCATAATATCACCCTCTCACTTGCCATATATATTATATTAAAATCGTCAAAAAGTCAAGCTCAATTTTTTGTGTAAATCTCATAAACCCAAACCGAAACCCAATGTAAACCGAAACCGAAACCAATCGTTTAAATTTTATTTTTTTGTAGAATAAGATATAATTTGTGTAATTGTGTAAAATTTTTTGTGTTATCAATTTTTTGTGTAAATCTTATCAAAAATAACACAATTTATATAATTTTACCACTTCCGTTTACGTTTGGTTACGTTTGCGTTTATACCTCCGTTTCCTTGTATTTAAAGGCTTTAATTAATATTTAAACTATGTAAACCATTTTTTTATTGGTAGATAAATAGTAATATATAAATTGTGTAAAATAATAACACAAAATATACATTAATTTGTAGGCTATATAGAAAACATAGTTACGTTTGTTTACAAGTCTATTTTTTAGCTTGAAAAACACACAAAAAAGTGTAGTATTTTTTAAGGTTGATAAAAGGCAATTTTTATGGTAGAATATAGAATAATTAAAGGAAGTGAAAATAATGGCACAAAACAACTTTAAACAATCTAAAAGATATACCACTACTAAAGAGGATAGAATAAAAGAGGTACTCCGTATCAATGATAATAAACAA
Source organism: uncultured Lachnospiraceae bacterium (assembly GCA_937891165.1). Lineage (GTDB taxonomy): Bacteria > Bacillota > Clostridia > Lachnospirales > Lachnospiraceae > SIG299. The sequence goes on from CALAEX010000209.1 coordinate 1,114, forward strand.
TTTATGACAAGTGATAAACTCACTAATTATTTAAGTCAAGATAATGTAAAGGCTTATAATATGATACTAGTTGATAAGGGGCTAAAAACAAGCTCTAAACAATCTTTTAAGAGTGATGTCGAGTGTTTTAATGAAATAAGTGATTATTTTAAATTATGTAATGATTATAATATGCAACCGACTATTGCTAGTCTATGCGTATATTGTGGGATACATAAAGATACCCTTTATAGTCTAGCTAAAAATCCCAATTGCCAATATGCCGACCTTTTACAAAAAGCTATTGATATATGCCACTCATACCTTGAAAATGGGGCGTTAAGTGGCACAATTGCACCTTTATTAATGATATTCTTAGGTAAAAATTATTACAATCTAACCGACAATTCTACCGTTAATCTAACCACTTCTTTATTAGAGAATACTAACTCTCAAAATACAATGAATATTGTTAGAGAGCAACTAGAAATTGAAAGTAAAAGTCAAAAATAACTCGAGTTATTGGACTAAATTTTGAAATTTTTTACTAGAGTGATGTCTAAAAATATTGACTAAAATTTTTCAACTAAAAACTATACCATCATTTTTAAACAATTAACTTCTAGTTAATCTAGCTATCCCAATTTTAGGAGACAAAAGAGACAATCCCATAATTTAAGAGACAATTTAAGAGACAACCTATTTTTACCCACGACAAAAAGGGCTAGTTTTTTCTAACCCTTTTTTGTATTTTCTAATTTTTCAATATATTCAAATAAATAGTATGTTTTTCTTTCAATGATATCTTTTAATGAATAACTTATATTTGTATGTACTTCTTTTGTAATGTTGTTTTCGTGGTAGTCGTTATTCAATTTATAAGTTAGCTCGTTTAATTCATTGATGGTGTTTTTTAATTCAAATATATTTTGTAAAATGTCTTCATAATTCATATTATAGATACCCCCTTATCTAATAAATATTTTTTATGTCTCAAATAGATATAATAGTTGCCATCCTTTTCAACATCTACAAAATGAATTTTGCCCGATTGTCTTATATAGTGGCTTGTTTTTTCTATCCACTCGCTAGTACTATTATAATTAAACTCTAACAAAAAGGTAAAAACATATTTTTTATAACATCTTTTGCCCTTTTGTGTTGTTTGTATCTCGTACTTATACGCCCTAGCAATCAATTTTTTACCCCCTTAAATTTTGATTTGACTTGATATAATATCCAGCTTTTAACATCTCGATTGAAATTTTAGCTGTCTCTTAAATAGCTATAAAATACAAGCTTTTAACACTACTTAAGAGACGCTTTTTTGTATCTTAAATATTAATTTGTATCATAATTTAAGGACTTTTCTAAATTTAGGCACTCTTTTACAAACTCTTGTAACATCTTTTCAAGTTGTTTATCTCTCGTTTCTATTTTTATTTTGCCATCATAATAATTATTGTGTATTTTTTTTGCCTTTTCGTTGTATTTCCTTGTTAAGTGGTAATAACTTGCTTTAATATTCCCAAATGGTCTATAACCTGTGGAGATTGCCACGCCACACCCAACATCATATATATCACTATTCCATCCATACACGCCACAAGTATAATAATTAGCATTTTTGAAACGTAATAAATCTTGTAAATCACAATAACCAACGCTAATTACATAACAATAATTATCTAGTACCTGTCTTTTTGTTACTTTTACTTTCATTTTCTTTAACCTCTTTTCTTTTATTCAATTTTATTTTTAAAACATCATTAACAAAAGTAAAAAGGTATCTTAAAATGATAAAATAACTACTAATAACAATCAAAACTAATTCAAAAATAACCTTGTATATATAAAAGATAGCTTTAATTAGTTTTATCATAGCATTAACCCCCCTTTTTTAATTGTCAATGAACATCTAAAGGGGGGAGGGTGTATCTACAACCTCACATAATACCCCTTTATTAGTATATATTATATCATATTCTATTTTATTATTCAATATAATTAACTAATAAGTAACAGGAAATTTGTCTCTTATAACTAATTTTAGGAGACAACGCCTTTTGTCTCTTATTTTATTTTAGGAGACAACTTTAAATAATTAACTACTAGTGAACTCGATATAATCACACATACCGATTGAGGGGGGAGGGGCTAGGGCGTACAGCCCTACCCCGACCTTAAGTTAGGTGCTCGAGCAGCGAAAAAAATAAAAGGACCTCTTCTCATTCTCTCTTATTCTCCATCCTCCAACTACCTATAAAAAACCACCCATTTTACATTTTGTACTAAAATCACTTTACAATTTGTCCAAACGTTGATATACTTGATTTGTGAGCAAACACTCACGATGGCTGCAACTTACTACTAGTATAATTAGATACTGGATAATTGGAGAACCCTTCTTCGGTTCTCTTTTTATTTAATATACATTTTTTAAGAAAAACACTATACACTTTTTAAGGAATATGGTATAATGAAATTGACCCCAATGGGGCGAAAAATAATTTATATTTTTTTTTACACTGATGTATTGAGTTATTACATCGAAATCAAAACCTTTATTATAGGGAAGCTTATGCTTCTCTTTTTTTGTTGTCCTTGATATAATTATAATGGAGGTATGTTATGGAAGATTTAAAAAAGTTATCAGTGCATGAGCTTGCTATGAAACTAAATAATATTATTAAAGCGAAGAGCCAGCCTAATGTTAGTGGTTTGGAATTAATTGCTATGGATTATATGTGGAACGCTGTTGTTATGGAACTTTGGGAGCGTATTCCTAGTTTGAAGGATGATGCTGATATTCAGCCTGTACTAACAAATATTCCTGAAGTGCTTGATGCTGATAAGAAAAATCCAAAACCGTATGGGCGAGTTAAGAAAATAGAACAAGATAAGTAATTTTATTGCATCTCATTCGTTATTGTTATATAATATTCTTAGGAAATGAGGTGAAATTATGGCTTTTACTAGAAATGTTGAGGAAACTTTATTGGAAATGCTTGAAAAAGTGTCATATAATTCGTAGTTGCTAAAAGCAACTACATTTGATAAGGAGACTTGATATGAAGAAAAGAGTATTAGCATTATTATTAGCATGTACAATGGTATTTTCTTTAACTGCTTGTGGTTCGAAAGAAGAAAACACAACAACTGAAACAGAAAATACAGTGACAGAAGAAACAACTGAAAACACAGAAACAGAAACTGAAAATACTGAAACAGCAGAATTAGAAGATACACTTGTTATCTACACAACTCATTCTGAAGAAATGGTTGGTGTTATCGCTGACGCATTTACAGAAAAGACTGGTGTTAATGTTGAATTTATTAATTTAAAAGGTGAACTTGCTGACCGTGTAAGAAGTGAAAAAGAAAATCCACAGGCAGACATTATGTTTGGTGGTGACGCTGCTACTTATATGATGCTTGACGCAGAAGGATGCTTTACAGCTACTAACCCAACATGGGGTGCTGGTGTTGACAGCGCATACAAGGCAGCAAATGGTAACTGGTATGGAACATACCTTACACCAATGGTATTATTCTACAACACAAACCTTTTAACAGCTGAAACAGCTCCAGCTGACTGGAAAGACTTAGTAAACGAAGAATACGCTGATTTAATTGTAACTCGTGATTCTTTATCTTCTTCCATGGGTTCTACAATTGCTTCTTTAATTCAGTATTACACAGCTACAGAAGGCGAAGAAGCAGCTTGGAACTACATCGCTGGTCTTAGCGCTAACACAAAGAATTACTACAACAGCGGAAGCATGATGTATCAGGCAGTTGGTAAAGATGAAGCAGCTATTTCTATGGCCGTTATCAATGATGTATTTACAAACAGAGATACAAATGGTATGCCAATTGAAATGGTAATTCCTGAAAGTGGTGCAGTTGTAATCACAGACTGTGTTGCAGCTATCAATAACGCTCCACATGCAAATGCAGCAGCTGCATTTATGGAATTTATCGGAGGCGAAGAATGCCAGTTATTAACAGCAACTCAGTACAACCGTATGCCAGTTAACACAGCTGTTTTAGCTGAATGTCCAGAATGGATGCAGACAGAATTTTCTGTATTAGATGTTGACTGGGCTGTAATCAGTGAAAATAAATCTACATGGCTTCAAACATGGGAAACAGATTACATTGATGCGGATAAGACAGTTGCAAATCAGTAATTTGCTCTAATAGTTACAGATAATAGAAGGAAAGTTTTGAAATAGTGGAGTGACCCTCCACTATTTCTGTATTCAGAGGTTTGATCCAGAGTGAATATTTGATAAAATATAAGTAAGTTAGATTTACGAATGACTACGAGGAGAAATGATATGAAGGACATTACATTAAAAGGTCTGTCTCATAGTTATGACCAGACAAAAGTATTAAAAGATATTAATCTGACGATTCATGAAGGTGAATTTTTTACACTTCTTGGACCTTCTGGTTGTGGAAAAACGACGATTCTTCGTATTTTGGCTGGATTTATAGAACCGACAGAAGGTGCG
>CALAEX010000210.1 GCA_937891165.1 uncultured Lachnospiraceae bacterium
AAAGAGAGTGTTTTTTCAGGCTGTAGTAGTTTAACTACCATCGACATTCCAGAAAACATAACTAGTATTGGAGAGGATGCTTTTTCAGGCTGTAGTAGTTTAACTACTATTAACATTCCTAAAGGTATTACTGAAATTAAAGAGAGTGTTTTTTCAGGCTGTAGTAGTTTAACTACCATCGACATTCCAGAAAGCGTTACTGAAATTGGAGATTGTGCTTTTAGTGGATGTAGTAGTTTAATTACTATCAATATCCCTAAAGGTATTACTGAAATTGGATTACAAGTTTTTAATAGGTGTAGTAGTTTAACTACCATCAATATTCCAGAAAGTGTTACTGAAATTGGACAGAGAGCTTTTAGTGGATGTAGTAGTTTAAATACCATCAACATTCCAAAAAGTGTTACTAAAATTGGAGATAGTGCTTTTAGTGGCTGTAGTAGTTTAACTACTATCAATATTCCAGAAGGCGTTACTGATATTTTCTCTATGATATTTTACAATTGCAGTAATTTAATTAGTGTTACACTTCCAGAAGGTATAGAGTATATTGGTGACAGCGCTTTTCATGGTTGCAGTAATTTAAATAGTATAAATCTCCCAGAAAGTCTAACTTCTATTGGTTATGAGGCTTTTTATGATTGTATTAATTTAAATAGTATATATCTTTCAGAAAGAGTAACTTCTATTGACATGAACGTTTTTACTAATTGTAATAATCTTACAATTATAACTCCAAAAGATTCTTATGCAGAAAGATATGCAAAGGAACATAATATTTTATATACTTCTACGTCAAGTCCAACGGGAATGCCAAGTCCAACAGTGACACCAACTCCAACAACATCTCCACAACCAACACAAAAACCAGAAACATCAGTGGATTCTTTTGAATATGTAATAGGGTATAGAGAAGTAATTATTACAAAGTTTATTGGTGATGAAACAGAAGTAGTAGTACCAAAAGAAATAGAGAAATATCCTGTAACATGTATTGGAGAGGCTGCATTTTATAAGTGTAATTTAAGCAGTATTGAATTACCAAATACTGTGACGAGTATTTCAAAGGCTGCGTTTCAGGAATGTAGTAGTTTAAGCGAAATTGTATGGTCAGAAAGTATGATAAGTATTGGAGCACAAGCTTTTGCTTATTGTGATAATTTAAGTAATGTTTATATTTCCAATAAGGTAGAAACGATTGGCGATTATGCATTTTTTAGATGTAGTAATTTAAGTGAAATTGTATTGCCAGAAAGTGTAATAAGTATTGGAACACAAGCTCTTTCCTATTGTGATAGTTTAAGTAATATTTATATTTCCAATAAGGTAGAAAACATTGGCGATTATGCATTTTATGGATGTATTAATTTAACAGAGATTGTAGTTGCAGAAGATAATATGACTTATAGTTCTAACGATGGAATATTATGTGATAAAGAGCAACAAGTACTGTTATGTGTACCTGCAGGTAAGGATGTAAGTCAGTATGAGATTCCAGATAGCATAAAGACGATTGGTGATTATGCATTTTCTCTTAATGGAAGTTTAACTGATATCACGATTCCAAATAGTATCATAAGTATTGGGTATGGAGCTTTTGAAGATTGTAGAAATTTAAAGACGGTTTGTATTTTAAAGGATCACTTTGTTTATGCTATTCCAAATGATGTTTTTGCAGGATGTGATAATCTTATTATTATGATAAAAGGGGATTCAGATATTAGAGATTATGCACAAGAAAATAATATATCTTGTTTGGAATATAAGATAGAAGATGAGAAAGTAGAAATTGTAGGATGTTGGAATTGCAATAATTTAGGAACAATTGTTATACCAAAAGAAGTTCAAGGATATCCAGTGACAAGTATTGGAGCATCTGCTTTTGAGGAATGTAGTGGATTAAGTAGTATTAAATTACCAGAAAGTGTAACCAATATTGGAGAAAATGCATTTTTAAATTGTAGTAGTTTAAATAGCATTGGACTTCTAGAAGGCGTAACCAGTATTGGAGAAAGTGCTTTTGAAGGTTGTAGTAGTCTAAGTAGTATCGAACTTCCAAATAGTGTAACTAATATTGGAGAAAGTGCCTTTGAAGGTTGTAGTAGTCTAAGTAGTATCGAACTTCCAGAAAATGTGACAAGTATTGCATCTCGTGCATTTAATAATTGTAGCAGTTTAAATAAAATTAGTATATTAGGAAATGTGACAGAAATTGGTAATGCTGCCTTTGCAGATTGTACTAATTTAAATAGTGTTGAACTTCCAAATAGTGTGACGAGTGTTGAAGGTGCAGCTTTTTCAGGTTGTACTAGTTTAAATAGTATGGAACTTCCAGAAAATGTGACAAGTCTTGGAGGCGGTGCTTTTTATGATTGTAGTAGTTTAAGCGATATTAGTATATTAGGGAATATAACTACCATTGGAGATTCTACTTTTGAAAACTGTACTAGTTTAAGTAGTATTAAATTACCAGAAAGTGTAACAAGTATTGGAACGTTTGCTTTTGCAGGTTGTAGTAAGTTAAGTAGTATTAAAATACCAAATAGTGTAACAGAGATTGGTTCCCTTGCTTTTTCTGCTTGTAGCAGTTTAAGTAGTGTTGAGTTATCGGAAAATGTAACGAGTATTGAAATGGGTACTTTCGGTTCTTGTAATAGTTTAAGTAGTATTACAATTCCAGCAAGTGTAACAAGTATTAAAGGTAGTGCCTTTGCAAGTTGTAAGAATTTAAGTAGTATTAAGATATTAAATGGTGTGACAACCATTGAAGGTGGAGCATTTATTAATTGTAGTAGTTTAAGTAGTATGGAGCTTCCAGCAAGTGTGAAAGAAATTGGTTCAAATGTATTTAAAAATTGTAGCAGTTTGAGCAGTATAAGTATCTTAGGAGATATTACAACAATAGGACAATGGGCATTTACTGGTTGTGAAAGTTTAAGTACAGTAAGTATTTCTGGTAATGTAACAACGATTGAAATGTATGCGTTCCAGAGTTGTAACAAGCTGAGCAAGGTAAGCATTTCAGGAACAGTAGAAGTTATGGAAAGTGCTGCATTTAGTGGCTGTAATAGTTTAACTACATTTGAAGGAAATGTAACTCAGGTTGGTTTATCGGCCTTTGCAGGTTGTAGTAGTTTAGAAGAAATAAGTTTTGCAAATGTGACTAGCATTGGTGATTATGCTTTTTCTGGTTGTAGTAACTTAAAAAAGGCAAGTATTTCTGGAAGTATGACGGAGATTCCAATGAATACCTTTAAAGGTTGTAGTAGTTTAACAGCAATTCATATTCCAACTGGTGTAACGAATATTGGAAGTGGAGCATTTGAAGATTGTAGCAGTTTAAGTAGTGTTAATATACCAAATACTGTGGCAGATATTGAAAGTGAAGCGTTTAAAAATTGTAGTAGTTTAAGTAGTGTTAATATTTCAGAAGGTGTAACGAGTATTGGAAGTGAAGCATTTAGTGGTTGTGTTAATTTAAGAAGTATTAGCATTCCAGCAAGTGCAAAGTCTCTTTCAGAGGATATGTTCTCTGGCTGTAGTAATTTCGTTATTATAACACCAGAAAATTCTTGGGCACAATGGTATGCAGAACGTAATGGTATACCATATAAGAATAATTAAATAGAAATAGTTTTTTTAAAAAAGTGACTCCTTGTTTTCAAAAATGAGGAGTTACTTTTTGTATAGAGAAAAAGTGATTTGTACAAGAGATTGCAAGATGAGTAGATTTTTTATAAAGAATCAGTTCATATGAACTATAAGTAGATGTAGGGATAAAATTTCATTGTAAATAGGAGCATTTTTCTGTATAATTAAAATATAACAAGAAATGATAACCTATTTTCCGCAAAAAACATAATGTGAGGAGTGATAAACGAGTGGAAAACATTCCAAAACGTAAAATAAAAGATAGTGTATTTACCAATTTGTTTCAAGATAAAAAATATTTACTTCAATTATACAAGGCATTACATCCAGAAGATACGGATGTGACAGAAGATGAAATAGCAGATGTGACTATCAAACATGTATTGATTGATGCAGATTATAATGATTTGGGATTTTCGGTTGGAAATCGGTTAATGGTATTGGTGGAAAGTCAGTCTACTTGGACTTATAATATTATTATTCGTGCCTTAATGTATTTAGTACAAACATATCATGATTATTTCAAACGTACGAATCAAAATCTATATGGAAGTAAAAAGGTGAATATGCCAAAGCCAGAATTATATATGATATATACAGGAGATAAGAAAAAGATTCCTGATACGATTTCTTTATCGAAAGAATTTTTTAATGGAGCAACTATTTCTGTGGATGCAGAAGTCAAAGTATTGTATCAAGAGAATGAAAAGGATATTGTAGGGCAGTATATTATTTTCTCCAAAGTATATAATGAACAAAGAAAATTATATGGAGTAACAAAACAGGCGATAACAGAAACGATTCGTATTTGCAAAAACAGAAATGTGTTGAAAGAGTATTTGGAGAACAAGGAACAGGAGGTTGTGGATATGATGATGACATTGTTTGATGATGAGCAAATTTTGAAGGCTTATGTAAAGGATATTGAAGAGAGTACAGAGAGAAAAACAGAAAAGAAAACAGAAAGAAAAACAGCAATCAAAATGATTAGAAAAGGTAAAATGTCATTGGAAGAAATAGCAGAGTATGTGCCATCTTTGTCGATAGAAGAACTAAAAGAATTGGAAGCTGAAATTATGCAGTTAGAATAATTAACAAAAACAATTTTTTGTAATGTAACAACAATTGAAATGGTTGCATTAAAATTATGATAATATAAATCGGAGAGAAAATAATTTTTAAGAAAGAAGGGATTTTATGGACTTAGCTTTGCAAATTGTAGATATGGCTGGTGCAAGACCAGACCATTCTTTAATTATTGTAAATTTTGCGTCTATGATAAGACCACAGTTAAAAAACTCTAGTTGTGTATTATTTACAGATAATGTAGTCTATCGATTTAGAGATGATAATGGAGAAGATAAGGAAGTAATTCCTGATGTATCTATCAATTGTTCTGTGAAACAAAGACGAGGTGCAAGATTATTGAATGCTCCCAAGTTTGTTATGGAAGTATTGAGTAAATCTACAGAAAAAGAAGATAGGATAATAAAAAAAGAATTATACAGACAACAAGAGGTGCAGGAATACTGGATAGTAGATATTGATAAAAAGGAAATAGAAATCTATGAGTTAGATTATGACAAAAATCTAAAACCAGAATATTATTTAGTGGATACAATAAATGAGTCTAATAAAGAAAAACTAAAATTAAGGTCTTTTAGTATGTTAGAAGTATCTTATGATGATATATTTGTAGATTTAGATTTATTGTAAAATTAGATATGTAGCATATCAGAATAATTAAAATAGAATGATTTTTTAAAAGTGACTCCTTGTTTGTAAAAATGAGGAGTTACTTTTTTGTATAAAGAAAAAAGTGATTTAGTAGATTTTTTGTAAAGAATAAGTTAATATTATAATATGAATTACAAGTAGATGGAGGATAGTATGGATAGAAAAATGACAATGGAAAGTAAACTTTCGGAAGTATATGCAACTCCTATAGGAAAAGATACAATAGGGAAAGTATTAATGCAGTTAGGCTTGTCAGATAAGTTAATTACAAACCGTCTGATTGGAAATATGAAATTGTCTACGTTGGCTAAATTGGCGGGTGGTCAAGTAGAGCAGAGTTTTTTTGATGCTATTTTAAATCTTTTAAATGCAGAGTGTGAGCAACCAGCCCCAGTAGATGGGGTAATAACAAAGCAGTGGTGGAAAGAAGCCGTATTTTATCAAATTTATCCAAGAAGTTTTTATGATACGAATGGAGATGGAATTGGAGATTTAAGAGGGATTATTGAAAAATTAGATTATTTAAAAGAGTTAGGGGTAGATGCATTGTGGTTGTCTCCTATTTATGACTCTCCAAATGATGATAATGGATATGATATTCGTGATTATTATAAAATTATGCAAGAATTTGGCACAATGGAAGATTTTGAAGAGTTACTTACGAAAGTACATGAAAAAGGGATGCGTTTGATTATGGATTTGGTCATCAATCATACTTCTGATGAACATGAGTGGTTTGTAGAGGCATTAAATCATCCTGAGTCAAAATATCGAGATTATTATATCATTTGTCCAGATGATGGAACAAAGACTATTCCAAATAATTGGTCTTCCTTTTTCTCTGGTCCTGCATGGAACTATTATGAGGAACAAAATGTATGGGCAATGCATTTGTTCTCTAAAAAGCAGATGGATTTAAATTGGGAAAATGAGGATTTGAGGAATGATTTAATTGCTATGATTAACTGGTGGTTAGAGAAAGGAGTAGATGGCTTTCGTATGGATGTTATCAATTATATTTCCAAACCAGAAGGACTTCCAAATGGAGATGAATTGATTGGAAATATGATGGAATTTACAGGCATTGAGCAGTATTTTTATGGACCAAGATTACATGAATATTTGCATGAAGTGCGGATGAAGGCATTTGAACCACATGGTGCTTTTTCCGTTGGAGAAACGCCGGGTGTTGGTTTAAATATGGCTCGAATGCTGACAGGAGAAGAACGAAAAGAATTAGATATGGTATTTAATTTTGACCAATTAGAAACACCTGGTCATGTACGATTTGACGATTACAAATATGATTTAAACTATTATCGAGATTATATCATTCAGTGGATGGAAAAATACAGAAATAATTGTTGGATGTCTTTATTTTTTAATAATCATGATAATCCTCGTATGATTAGTAAAGTAACCTCCGAAGAACGATATATTGTACCATTGGCAAGACTGTTAGCTACATTACAATTGACATTGAAAGGAACTCCATTTATTTTTCAAGGAGATGAGATGGGTCTTGTCAATTACCCATTTTGTTCTATGGATGAGATTACGGATGTAGAAGCAAAAGGAAAGTATGATGAGCTTTTAGAAGAAGGAATGACAAAAGAGAGAGCATTTCAATTGATTGTATCAGGGACAAGAGAGCATACAAGAATATTGTTACCGTGGAATAAATTTAAAGAAGATACAAGACTAGAACTGATTCAAAAAATTCGACCAGAAATTACTCGCTTTTATAAGAAAATGATTGCTTTAAGAAAAGCAGAACCAGCACTTGTTTATGGGGATTTTACTGTATTAAATAAACAGAAAGACCGCTTTGTATATAAGAGAAGTTATGAGGGGACAGAGTTTGTGATAGACTGTAATCTTGGAGATAAGTTTAGACAAGCATGGAATTCGAAAGGATATGAATTAGTATTGCCAATTAAGACAAAGAATATAAGGATTTTACAACCATATGCGATTAGAATTTATAAGAAGATAAAAAAGTAAATACTTAGAAAAAAAGAATGGGGCTATCGGGGGAATAAAAACAGATAAATAAAATATAAGAAAACCTATGTAAAATATTGATTT
>CALAEX010000211.1 GCA_937891165.1 uncultured Lachnospiraceae bacterium
TCAGATTTTCTTTTGACGTAATCACTTCTATCAATTCCATTGTTGTTACTCCTCTATTTACTGTAAAATTCATACACATCGCCCCTCTCGGTATAGATACTATCCCTCGGTTACGTTCCTACTCGTTTTATCCACCTAATTTCTAGCTAATGTACGATTTTCTCAATAACGATTCCTACTATAAATCGTTTCAGTCCTTCGGTTTTTACACCTACTATGACTTCATCTGACTCCCTCCCCAAACCTTTTTCGACCATATCTTATGATATGTGGGTAGGGTCTCCCAAGGTAAGACACTAATCTTTCGTTCCACAACCTCTTGATTTACAACTTCGGTTTACGTTTACCCTTTGGGCTTCGGTTTGAAGTGCAACCTTACCCACCTAATCGCCTTATCAAGTTTCTGTTCGTAGGCTCAAGAACTTTGCTACACCACTTCCTTCATCTATACCATTACTGATACCGACTTGTGGTTCGCTACACTTGGCGGTAAATACCCGTGGCTAGACTTTCACTAGCAAGATTAGTGCCATGCTTGGCACACACTAAAAACTAATTGGGACGGATATAACTCCGTCCCAAACATTTTTGCTATCTTACTTTGTCTTATTTTTCTTTACTGCTGCCCCAAGACAGAAACATCCTACTGCCACCCCAAGCATTAACACATACTGCACTGTAGAAATTAATAATGTACTTAAAAACGCCATCAAAAATACCTCCTCATCACGGTAGTAATTTTCACCTTAATCTCGATTTGCCAATTCTGTAAATACATCCTTCCAATCAATACCACATTCCGCCATTAGCACTGTCACATGGTAGAGAAAATCTGCAATTTCATACTTAATTTCAGACTTATCTGGATTTTTTGCTGCAATCACGATTTCCGTTGCTTCTTCCCCGCATTTTTTTAATATTTTATCAATACCTTTGTTAAACAAATAATTCGTATAGGAACCTTCCTTTGGATTTTGCTTTCTATCCATTACCGTTGCATAAATCTTATCTAGAATATGAGTCGTATCTTCTACTTCCCATTCTGTTTTTAATAAATCACGATAAAAACAAGAACGATTTCCTGTATGACAAGCTGCTCCTATTTGCTTTACTTTTGCAAGAATCGTATCTTCATCACAATCAATAGATAATGCCTTTACATACTGATAATGTCCTGAAGTTGCTCCTTTTATCCAAAGTTCTTGTCTGCTTCTAGAATAATAAGTCATCTTTCCTGTACGTATAGTAGTATTATACGCTTCTTCATTCATGTATGCAAGCATTAAAACTTCATTTGTTTTATAATCTTGCACAATTGCAGGAACTAAACCATTCTTATCCTTTTTCATATCAGCAAAAGAAATAGGACTTTCTGGAACTTTTATATCCAATCCTTGCTCTTTTAAGGAATATTTTACTTTATATACATCTTTTCCTCGATAGTAATTTGTAGCAATTGCTTCTACTTCTAGTATTTCTAATAAATCCGTAACGGAATTTCTTTGCAAACTATCTCGAATCATGATAGGACATGAAAACTCTCTAATTTTATTAAAAAACTCTGGCTTTAATGTCACATGTTTCGCTACAATCCCACTTGCTCCCATTAAAAGACAAGCTTCATAATCTTTTTGTCTTTCTTCTACAGAAACTTTACTTTCCTCCAACCCAAAATTGATTTGCAACAATACTTGTTCTGAACCAATTTTTATTACAGCTTCTTTTAATAACTCTGTATTGGACATATATTCTGGGTCTAATACTACTTTTTTAGCACCTGCATAATAAATCTTTTTAACATCTTCTAACCTGTCTATATAACAACCTGCATAAAATGGAATATCTATTAATTCAGAAATTTCTCGAAGTAATAAGACAAATTCTTCTCTTTCTTTTTCTTCTTTTGAATAATTATAAATAAATATCCCATCTACACCATTACTATCATAAAAATCAATTTGTGAAATAAGCACTTCCTTTGCTTCATTTTGTGCGTTCAAATAAGCAAAGATTTTTTTCTGACTCATACTTTCTAACTCCATTTCCTACTGAAATCTTTCTGCTGCCACTTTTAGGTCTATTCTTTTTTCATAAATTGCTTTTCCTAAAATAGCACCTTCTACTCCTATTTTTTCTAACTGTTCCAAATCTTCCATAGAGGAAACCCCACCAGAAGCTACAATATCTAATCCTGTTGCTTCTACCATTCGGGCAGTCTGCACAAGATTTGGTCCACAAAGCATACCATCTTTAGAAATATCTGTATAAATAATCGTCTTTACTCCAAGGTCTTTCATCGAAAGTGCTAACGTAACTGCATCTACATTACTAATCGTTTCCCAACCTTTGATTGCTACCATACCATCTTTTGCATCAATTCCAATCACAATTTTATCTGCACCAAATCTCAAAATAGCTTCTTTTACAAACTCTGGGCTTTCTACTGCTTTTGTTCCAAGAATAACTCTTGTTACCCCCATATTCAGACGATGTTCAATGTCCTGCATAGTACGAATTCCACCACCAATTTCCAATGGAATTGTCACATTTTTAATAATTTCCGCCAAAGCTTCATCATTTGCTCCCATACCTTGTAGCGCACCATCTAAATCTACAATATGTAAAAATTTTGCACCTACAGCTTCAAACTGCTTTGCTATTTGAAATGGCTCACTCGAATACACTGTCGTAGCCTCAAATACTCCTTGCTGTAAACGCACACACTGACCATTTTTAATATCAATTGCTGGATAAAGTTTCATCTGTATTCTCCTTCTATAATGCTCCTTTTGCGGATAGTACTCCTTGAATTCTATCATCTGTACGAACTGCACTATCTAATGCTCTTGCAAAGCTCTTAAACGCCGCTTCAATTAAATGATGGTTATTGCTCCCTGCCATCTGTTTCAAATGTAAGTTCATCTTTGCACTATAAGATATCGCATAGAAAAATTCTTTCACCATTTCTGTATCAAACGCACCCACTCTATCTGTTGTAAACTTCATATCAAAATTTAAATAAGGTCTGCCTGATAAATCAATCGCACAAAGACATAACGTTTCATCCATTGGAAGCAATGACTGTCCATATCTTACAATCCCTGCTTTATCTCCTAATGCTTGCTCGATTGCCTGTCCAAGCACAATACCAACATCTTCTATTGTATGATGACAATCTACCTCTAAATCGCCTTTCACTAACAGCTTTATATCAAAAAAGCCATGCTTTACAAATGAATGTAACATATGGTCAAAGAATCCAATTCCTGTAGAAATCTCTGCTTTCCCTGTACCATCTAAATTCAATTCTAATATAATATCTGTTTCCTTTGTTTTTCTCTCTATCTTCGCATATCGCATCATAACACCCCTACTTTACTTCTTTCCCAAAACGTACTGCAATAGAATTTGCATGAGCTGTTAAGCCTTCTGCTTTTGCAAAACGAATAATATCTTCGTGGATTGGTTCTAGTGCTTCTCTAGAATAAGAAATAATACTCGATTTCTTAATAAAGTCATCTACGCTAAGTGGAGAGAAAAATTTAGCTGTTCCATTAGTTGGCAACACATGATTTGGTCCTGCAAAATAATCTCCTAATGGTTCACTTGCATATTCTCCAAGGAAAATTGCTCCTGCATTCTTTACTTTTGTCATTGTTTGGAATGGGTCCTTTGTTATAATTTCCAAATGTTCCGATGCAATCTCATTCACTACATCAATCGCATCTTTCATTGAATCTGCTACTAAAAGATATCCATAATTTTCTAATGACTTTTCTAAAATAGCTTTTCTTGATAATTGATTCACAAAACGTTCGATTTCTTTTTCTACTTGCTCTGCTAATTCTCTGCTTGTTGTCACTAAAATCGCACTTGCTAATTCATCATGTTCTGCTTGAGATAATAAATCTGCTGCCACATATGTTGGATTTGCTGTTTCATCTGCCAACACTAAAATTTCGCTTGGTCCTGCAATAGAATCAATACTTACATGACCATACACCGACTTTTTCGCCAAAGCAACATAAATATTTCCTGGTCCAACAATCTTATCTACCTTTTTAATACTCTCTGTTCCAAAGGCAAGTGCCGCAATTGCCTGAGCACCACCCACTTTATAAATTTCTGTAACACCAGCTTCTTTTGCTGCCACTAATGTAGCCTCATAAATTTTTCCATCAGCCCCCGGTGGAGTTACCATTGCAATACGTTCCACACCCGCTACCTTTGCAGGAATGACATTCATAAGTACAGAAGATGGATAAGCTGCCTTTCCACCTGGTACATATACACCAACTGCTCCAATTGCAGTCACTTTTTGTCCTAATAAAATACCAGATGGCTCAGAATCAAACCAACTATACTGTTTTTGTTTTTCATGATACACACGAATATTTACCGCTGCCTTTCGAATTACTTCTAATACATCTGCTGGCAACTTTTCATAAGCTTCCTTGATTTCTTCCTCTGTAACACGAATCGTTTCCTTTGTCAACTCCGCCTTATCAAATTTCTTTGTATAATCAAATAATGCCACATCTTTTTCTTCTTTAACACGATTCAAAATTTCTGCCACTGCTTTTGTCTGTGCTTCATATTGATTTGGACTTCTTTTTAATAAATTTTCCAATATATTTTTCTTATTTTCTTCATTTAAAGTTAAAATTTTCATACTGCCTCCATACTTTAAACTTGTCTATTTCTCAATTTATCTATAATTGTAGCAATCCGTTCATGTTCCATTTTCATACTCACTGGATTTACTACCATTCTAGCAGAAAGTGGATAAATCTCTTCTAATACGGAAAGACCATTCTCTTTTAATGTTGTACCTGTTTCTACAATATCTACAATTACTTCAGAAAGCCCTACAATTGGTGCAAGTTCAATAGAACCATTTAATTTAATAATTTCTACGGTTTGATGCTTCTTATTAAAGAAATAATCTTTTGCAATTCTTGGATATTTTGTCGCTACTCGAATTACTTGACCATTATGTAACATTTCTACTGCGGACTCGGGACCTGCCACACACATACGGCACTTTCCTATATTTAAATCTAATACTTCATAAATATGTTTATCTTCTTCTAAAATCGTATCTCTGCCAACCACACCTATATCTGCTGCTCCATACTCTACATATGTTGGAACATCACTCGCTTTTGCAAGGAAAAATTTCAATTTTTGTTCTTCATTGACAAAAATCAATTTTCTAGAACTTTTATCTTTCATTTCCTCACAAGTAATTCCAATTGATTCTAATATGCTTAATGTCTGCGTAGCAAGTCGTCCTTTTGCCAACGCAAAAGTTAAATATTCCATCCTAATTCCTCCATTTTACATAGAAACTTTCTGTTGTGTTCCATCCAACAAATTGATTACAGTAACTTGTTCTTCTTCTGTCACATACAAAATACCACCTGCTCCTATTTTTCCTGCATATTCTTTTATTTGGTCACTCATATCATCCTCTGTTTCTAACAAAGTAATATACAATCCATCTTTTCTAAATTGTCCCGCAAGAGCAATTGCTTTTTCTTTTCCTGCTTTAGAATAAACAATCAATGTTCCTTCTGCTTTTGGAGTTTCTAATAATCCTTGTCGTTGCAATGCTGTTAAAAGCTGGTCTGAATATACCGCAATACCAATCGCCCTTGCCTGTTTTCCAAACTGACCAACTAAAGAATCATAACGACCACCCGCAGCAATTACATCGCCTGTTCCATGTGTATAAGCACGTAATACAATACCTGTATAATAATTAAACTGATTCAACATTCCAAGGTCAAAAGAAATATATGCTTCCTTCCCATAAATACAAAGTGCCTCATAAAACTGTTCTAACCGTTGTAATGCTAAAATAGCTCTTTCATTCTTAGTCAGAGCTTTCATACTATAAATACTCTCTATAGAACCAAAATGTGTGGACAATTTCATAAATATTTCTTTCAATTCCTTAGAAATATTCTTTTCTTGTAACAATTGTTCCACACCAAACATATTTTTCATTTCAATAAGACTACGCAAATTTTCTGTCTCTTCTTCTGAAAACTGAGCTTCTTCTACTAAAGCACGGAAAAAGTCTGCTTGCCCTGCTACTACTTGAAATTTTTTCAATCCAGATGCTTTTAAACAATCAATCATCAAAGCTGCCATTTCTGCATCTGCTTCTGGTGTTCCCGCATTATATAATTCTGCTCCAAGTTGTGTACTCTCTTTTAACTTTCCTTGATATCCAGAATGATTCACAAACACACTTCCATGATAAAGTAAACGAATTGGATACTCCTCGTTTTTAAAATACTTTGCTACACAACGAGCCGCCTGGGGTGTCATGTCAGGTCGAAGTACCAAAGTTTCACCATCTCGGTCCACAAACTTATACATATCTTTAGAAGAAACCGTTCCTCTTTCCTTATTAAAAATATCAAAATACTCAAAAGTAGGAGTAGAAAACGAGTGAAATCCATAAGTACGCATCGTTTCTTTTATTCTACTTTCCACTAACTCTTTTCTTTGAAATTCGGAATTGTAAATATCCCTTACACCCTCTGGTGTATGTAATAATCTGTCTTTCATAAACTCTCCATCCTAACTTTAATACATTAACGCATTAACTAACCGCTTTAATAAGGTGTACATTATTTGAATTATAATCCTTTGCTCTCTCACTGTCAAGCATTTCACTTATCTATTTTCTAAATCTCTCTGTAATGGTATTAAGTAAGGAATAAATGTTCCTTTTCCTTTTGGTATCTCATACTCCATCTCTAACTCTTCAAATCGAAAACTTTTCCTTCCGCCCTGTTGCATTCTCTCCCAAAATTCTTTCATCTTTTGAAACCGCAAATAATAATATTGGTCTCTTTTAGAATAATAAATCAATACAAAGGCAACTCCCTCTTGTTGTTCAAATTCCTCCATAAATGCAATTTGATGTGGATGAATATTTTGTAATGCAAACGTATCATATGCACATTCTTTTGCATCAAAACAAACGGGAATGCCTTGTACTGCCCCAATATAATCTACGGTACTTTTTTGTTCAAAATAAGCAAGCGTAATATGTCTTGTCTTTTTATCCATTTGTACAGGTGTAATCGGAGTTGGAACTTTCTGAATAAGAGCTAATTTTTGCTCTCGATATTTTTCATTCGTTAAATTGATGAGTTCTTCTAGTGTTGAGCCTCGTAGCCCTCTCGAATTCCATGATGGCATTTTTACTTTCCTCTTTTCCAAATAATTCTTCTGCCGTCCTCATAAATTTTGCAGATGGTTCTACGGTAATTACCTGTTCCGATAAATTACTTAATTCACCTAAAAATATTGGAAATTGTATCAAATACGAATGCAATAATTGATACTTCAAATGTAATTTTCGATTTACTTCCTGTAATTTTGTATCTCCTATATATTTTGTATCTCCTAATAATGGAAATTCTAAACTCGCTAAATGTGCACGAATTTGATGTGTTTTTCCTGTAATCAATTGAATTGCCAATAAAGAATATCCATCTTTTGATACTAATGGAATAATTTCTGTTTCTATTTTATCATACTCCGCTGGATTTTTTATGTTCTGCCATTGTTCTTTGGAAAGAACTTCTACTTTATTTGTACTTTCCTCTTTTTTTAAATATCCAATTAAATGCTTTCTACTTTCAATAACTCCTGCCACAATACAAACATAATATTTATGCAATGTCCTCTGTTGTAACACGTTCGCCATTGCCTGCAATCCTATCAAAGACTTTCCTGCAATCAATAACCCTGTTGTATTCCTATCTAAACGATTACAAACACTTGGAGTAAAATTATCTTGTCCAATTCCATAGGTTACTTTTAAATATTCTACCATTCTTTCATTGATAGAAATATCCTCTTGCTTTGCCTTTTGTGATAATTCTCCTGCTGGTTTATTGATAATCAGTATATGTTCATCTTCATAAACAATTTCATGTGATTTCAATATAGGAACTTTTTTTGATTCTCCTACTACTTGAATGCCACCTTTTTTCTTTTCCGATTGAAATCCTTCAATTGTTTCTTCTGACAAAAACAACCGAATTTCATCTCCTTGAACTACTTTTTCTGAACCTTCTGCTTTTTTTCCATTCAAAGTAATATTCTTTTTACGCAACATTTTATAAAGAAAACTTTTTGGAGCTGCATCCAAATATTTCCCTAATAACTTATCTAACCGCTGTCCTGCTTCGTTTTGCGATACAAAAAATGATTTCATCTATTTACTATCCTCCATACAAAAAGAAAAAATGTGCAAATAAAAACGTATAGAAATGATACCACGTTTGCGATACTTTTTCTATACGCTTTTTTTACTCATTTAATTTTATTTCTCTTTTTCTTTCTCTTCTTCATTTCCATAATAATGACCATAGTACTTACCATAATATTTACCATAGTATCTGCTATAGTATTTACCGTAGTATTTACCGTACTTACCGCCATTTCTTAATTTTACTTTATTTAAAACAACGCCAAGTGTCTTACAACCAGCAATATCCAATTGTTCTTTTACTTTATTTGCAAACTTATAACTTACTTCCTCTGCTGCAATTACAAGAATAACACCATCACACTGTCTAGAAATAATAGCACTATCAATAACACTACCAAGTGGTGGAGTATCAATAATAATGACATCATACTTTTCTCTCTGCGTCGTAATCATTTCTTTAAAATACTTACCACCCAAAAGTTCAGAAGGATTTGGAGGCGTTGGACCAGTTAAAATAATATGCAAATTTTCTATGTTAGTAGCACACTTTACTTCATCTAATGTACTCTGTCCTGACAAGTAATGTGTCAATCCTTTTGTCTTCTTTGCCATAATCTTATAACGTCCAACTAAAACGGATTTACGAATATCGGCATCTATAAATAATACTTTCTTTCCATCTTCTACCATAGAGAGAGCTAACTGAAAAGAAATACTAGACTTTCCTTCATTTGGTGTACAACTTGTTAAAGCGATTACCTTAATATCTTCGCCACAAAACTGTACATTAGTTCTAAGACTTTTATAGGCTTCGCTACTATGATAATCCAGCTGTACCATTTTGCTGATTTCTATCTGTTGCATTTATCTTTCCTCCCTACGCTGATTTTTGCTTATTTTTTTTCTGGTTCTTTTTATATTGCTTATGTCTTTTCTTACTTCTAATTTCTTCCATTGCACTTTCTTCATCATAAGGAATTGAGCCAAGTGTACTTAACTTCAAATACTTCTCTACATCATCTGGAGTCTTTACTGTATCATCTAGTAAAAATAAAACGGCAATCAAACCTGCTGCTAAAAACACACCAATTGCACCACCAAGTACCGTATACTTTGCAATACTTGGTGCAGCTTTTTCTAATGGAAAATTAGCACTTTCTGCCACATTTACTGCCTCTACATCCATAACATCAATTGCATGTTGAGCTGCTACTTCTCTTACTAAATCTGCAATAATTTGAGCCATTGCTGGGTCTACATGAGTTACTGTAATGTAAAGAATACGAGTATCTGTTGCACTAGAAACATCTATCATTGCCTGCAAATTCTTTACTGAAATATCTAATTCTAACATTTCAATAACACGTTCTGCTACTGTACGACTCTTTGTTAAGACAGAAACGTCTTTCATTAACTGCGTACCAAGCTGCATATCACTATAGGTTGTTGATTCTTCATTTTGTCTACTAATCACATAAACTGATGTTGTAGACTCATACGTAGGTTCAATTAAAAATTTTGCTACACAAAATCCACCTGTCGCTACTAAAATACCAACAAGCAAAATAATCCACCACTTATAAAGCAAAACCATTATCAGTTCGCCTAAATCAATTTCCATTTCTTCCGTATTATTCGGTTCCATAACAAAACTATCTCCTATATTATTTTATTTTCTATTACAGCTTGCTGGTTACGCCAAAAACAAAGTTCTACCATATTTTCCCCAAATTTCTTTTGAACATATTCCGCAGCCTGTGACAACTCCTGTTTTCTTCGTTCTGTATCATGTGCATCCGTTGCTACAAATGATATCATCTGTTTAGAAAACAACTTTTTAATCATTCTCTTTTCTTTCCGTCCATAATTTCCTAAAACACCACTCGCATTTACTTGCAAATAAACTCCCATCTCTACCAGTTCCTCTGCTAATGCTGGCTTTTTTACAAGACAAAGATATCTCTCTATATGAGCTAAGATTGGCCAAACACCTTGAGATTGGATATTGAGCAATGCTTTTCTTATTTCCAAATAGTCTATCTCTGGAGAAAACTCTACAAGTACATATCGAGAATTCGCTAAAGTACATATTTGTTCTTCCGCAATCAACTCAGGAAGACTATTGCTATAATACAACTCATTTCCTGGATAAATCTCTAACTCTGGATAGATTTCTTTGATAGCTTCTTGTACTTCTGTTACTTTTCGACAAATCACCTCTTTTGATACATGACCTCTGCGATGATGAAAATGTGGTGTAGCAATTATTTTGCGAATACCGTCTGCATATGCTTGTTGTAACATTTGCAAACTTTCTTCCATATTTTTTGCACCATCATCAATGCCAGGAAGACAATGACAATGCATATCAATAAAATACTCCATTCTTCTTCATTACTCCTGTTCTTCTGAAGTAGCCGCAACTAACGCATTTTCTTCCTTTAAATTCATCATATTATTAGTTTCAATAAATTTCTTATCTTCTTCCTTAATTACATAAGTAGGAACAATTTTTTGTACCATTAGACGAATATCCACAGGTTCTTTTAAGCAAAGCTGATATAATTCATCTAAATCATCTAAAAATTTTTCTTCATCCATCTGAATTGGCTTACCAATATGAATCAATTTATTTTCTGTATCTTGAAGCCCTTCTTCTTTCATTAAAAGTTCTTCATATAATTTTTCTCCCGGACGAAGTCCTGTAAATTTAATTTCAATATCTTCTCCTGGAACATAACCTGATAAACGAATCAAATTCGTAGCCAAGTCTAAAATTTTCACAGGTGCTCCCATATCTAAAACAAAGATTTCTCCACCCTTTGCATTTGCTCCAGCTTGAAGTACCAAAGATACTGCTTCTGGAATTGTCATAAAATATCGGATAATATCTGGATGAGTAACTGTAACAGGACCACCCTCTGCAATTTGCTTTTTAAATAATGGAATAACACTACCATTACTTCCTAAAACATTACCAAAACGAACTGCTACAAATTCTGTCTTAGATTTTTTATTATAAGACTGTACAATCATTTCACACATACGCTTTGTAGCACCCATAATATTCGTTGGATTCACCGCTTTATCCGTAGAAATCAACACAAAACGACGCACACCATACTTATCAGCCGCACGTACTGTTTTCAAAGTACCAAACACATTATTTTTAACTGCTTCATTTGGAGAAACTTCCATTAATGGCACATGTTTATGTGCTGCTGCATGATACACTATTTCTGGACGATATGTTTTAAAAATATAATCCATACGATTTGTATTACGCACAGAAGCAATCAATACTACTAAATTCAAATCTGGATATTTTCTAATCAGTTCTTGTTGAATCTCATAGGCATTATTTTCATAAATATCTACAATAATCAACTGACTTGGTCTATATGTAGCAATTTGACGGCATAGTTCGCTTCCAATGGAACCACCACCACCAGTTACCATTATAACTTTTCCTGTTACATATCCCATAATATCTTGAATATTAACATTAATCGGGTCTCTTCCTAATAAATCCTCTATTTCAACATTACGCAAGTTACTAACTTTTACATCACCATTGACAAACTGATAAATACCAGGAAGAATTTTAACTTCACACCCTGTTTCATTACAAAATTCTAAAATCTCTTTTATTGTCTTTTTAGCAGCAGACGGCATAGCAATATTGATTTCTTCAATTCCGTATTTCTCTACTACATCTTTAATATCATAACGAGTACCAACTACTTTAATGCCTTCAATAAATGCACCTTGTTTGTCTGGTGCGTCATCAATGACACAACGTACGTTTTTATTTAAATACTCACTATTCATCATTTCACGAATCAATATCGCTCCAGCTTGTCCTGCACCAACAATCATAACATTTTTTGTTTCTTCATTACTTAACGTTCTTTTACGTCGATATCTTCTGAAAAACCGATATGAAAATCGAGTTCCCATCGTCAACACTATAAGGAACATGATGTAAGATAAATAGCAACTTCTAGGATATGATATATCCATGATAAAAAACCACACTACTTGAATAACTCCAGATAAGATGCTAGAAACAAAAATACTTTCCAACTCTATTGCACCAGCAAATATCCAAAGACTACTATACAAACGAAATACAGAAAATATTCCTAATGTCATAAGAATCACTAGTGGAAGTTGTGTCCACATTGTATTCAGATAATTTGCTTCTATCTTATCTATCTTAAAGTCAAACCTCATTATCAATGCCAAAATCTGAGCTATTGTAATACAACATATATCTAGTGTGATAAGAAAAATCACTCTAATCGCTACCTGACGGTCTTTCATTATTCGTTCCATATTATTGTTCTATACCCCCCCCTTGAAAAAAATGTCTTCACACAGACTTTCTTATTTTACACCGTAGGTATGGCAATGTCAAGTATTGTTTCTACAAAATAAATGATTAAATTACAAAAATATTAAATTTTAGAATCTTCTCTTAAAATTTATGTCACAAAATTCTTCTAATTACTATAGTCCATAATTACTATTTATAACTCACTATTTATAAGAAGTTACTTCAATAATATAGACCCCTTCGTTCCTAAATATAACTTCTCCAAGCGATTGTAAGCCTACTTCATTAATACCTAATTCTGCAAACTTGATTCGTTCTTCATTTCCAACATAAATATAAGCTACCTTATATTCTTCCATTAAATTCCTTACAAGTTCCATATCTGTAGAAGTATACATCTGTTTTACAATTTCTGCACGTTCATTTGCTAAATCATAGCTATCCTTCCAAAGCCATTCATGAGTAAACCATCCCAGCACCGTTGGTAATCCTGTTAATACAGAAACACGATTTCCATACGTGTAACTATCTCCATTTGCTTCTAACATGACTGGATTTCCTTTAATTGTTTCGTTAATCCATGCAATTGCTTCTGCATCATAAATATTTTCATTTTCTACAAAAGCAGCTGCATCCAATCCCTGAAATCTTTGTCTATCTGTAATATCACCAAACCAAGCCTCTACCGATGTTCCTAAATAACCAACTGTTCCAAACAAAATACTTACTGTTAAAATTCCAAATGTTAATTGTTTCATATTTTTACAAAGGAAAATAAATTTTGTAATAACGTAACCCATCATCATACCAAACATAATAAATGCCTGATAAGTAAACTTAAACATTGTATTTGCTCGTTTATGTCCACTATAAATATCTACAACATAAATAATTTCTGGTAATAAAACCAATCCAAAAGCACAAAGTCCAATCGTCAAAACAAATAACTCTGGTAATGTAAGCCGATTGATAAACTGATATAATAACGGACAAGAACCTTTTTTATGCTCATAGGTTACTTGTTTTTTCTCAAAAAATAGAGAAATAAAATAACCTAACAATACTACAATTGGAAGTCCCCATAAAATGGCAAACTGATACAATGGAGTATGGTCTGGACATAGTGCAATTCCTTTTGCCATCGAATCAAATTTTAAATTAAATAACAAAGAAACTACAAAGGCAATGCCTAACACTAATACTCCATGAAATGCCGTTAATATTACTGCTTCCTTTTGAAATTTATGGATAATTGCATTACTAAATAAAATAATCGCACCTGCTACTACATAATAAATTGGGAAGTCCCAATAATTTGTCATTTGGAATAAACCAATAAAAAATCCTAATGTTAAAATAGCTGGATGGAAAATCTCTAATTTTCTAGAATATGATACTTCTACTCCTGCTTTTACTGCATCCATGCGTTCCTTACGATATAATAACCATGCATACAAAATACCAAGTACTGTAAGTACAAACATAATATTCGTTACATGAGCATGTAAATCTCCTAATACAAACGAATACGATGGAAACTCATGAATCGTTTTATCTTCGGTATCTGGATTATATCCAATATAACGAGTAGCATCTGGAAACCAATAAGAATCCACTGGCATACCGAGCATATTTTGAACCATCGGAATAATTTTAGCAAACACAATATAATGTACATTTCCCGCAAAAGTTACTGCTACTCCTGCTAAAGCACCTGCTGTATGAGCAAGCAAAGTAGCTGGAGTACCTTCTAATAAACGAAAATTATCATTCTTTGTTTTTATCGCTTGTTCTTTTTTCTTCTTATTTCGAAGACAAATGGTTGTTTTCATCACTTCAAAAATAATCGAATATACTAACATAAAACAGAAGGCAAGTAACATCGCAAGAGCTAAATTATACCCTGCATTGACTGACACTCCAGACAATTTTGTCAAAAAAGTTGCCATATATTGACCCATATAATAATAGTTCAAATTTGTTCCAGAATACCAAAAGTCTTCCGGTGGCATATAATCACTTCTCATCATGGTAGTCATAAAGCCATAATCCATAAATTTTTCTGTCCCATAAGCTTCTGGTTTATAACACTTTACATAACAAGCAAGCAAAAATAATAGTAAAAAGAATAACTCAAAAGTTAAAGCAAGTACCAACTTTTTAGAGCTATCTGTTGGACTTTTTGCTTTTACTTTAGACAACCACTGTTTTATAGATGCAACTTTTTGTACAAGAACATAACCTGCTACATTCAACAACCCTACAAAAACTACAATAATAATACAATTTGTTCTTGTAAATTTTAAAATATGCAAAGAAGAAAACACCCATAACAACCAACCAGACAGTGCTAGTCCAATCGCTTTAGAAAATAAAAAACCTCCATCATGATATCCTGAAAATAAAACACTTGTAAATGGAAAACAAACAACACCTAATATCACCAACGTTCCCCACCATAACATTACTTGAGAAAACTCTTCTCCTAATAAAAATTTTCCTATTACTGTTGCACCTAAATAAGCAAATAGAAGCACCAATATTTGAACTACTGGCACAATACTTTTCTCATTTCTTTGATTTAAGTCCATTATATACTATTTCTCCTTTTCATCCCTTACTTTATGATCTTATTAATGGCGATAAAATCTTTTAATGCTTGTTTTCCAATTTTTATAATCTTTTTCATATTGATAGAATTCACGCCACCCTGTCTTGGACGGAAAGTAATTGGTAAATATTTTACACGATATCCTTTCTTTAAAAACAATACCGATATAATCACATTAGAAAGATTATAATCTTTCGGAATCAAACGAATTTCTTTCTTTAAACTTTCTGCTTTCATCAAACGAAACGGTGTATTGGCATCTTGTACATTGACATGAAAGCAAAGCAAACAAACAAACTTTAATACTTTCGTTACAAAAACTCTAGAAAGTCCGTCTTGACGAGTTTTTCGATTTCCAATTACCATATCATACTTTTCTCGTAACTTCCAAAACATACCAAATTCAGACGGCAACGTCTGTCCATCCGAATCTGTTTGAAAAATATAATCTGCTCCTTTTTTTAACGCATACCGATACCCATATAAAATTGCAGCACCATGACCACCATTCTCCTTGTGTAAAGGCTCTAACTGTGGACAATCCTTCGCTAACTCTAATAACTTATCATATGTTGCATCCTTACTACCATCATCAATTACCACAAGGCGACTTTTCGTACCACACTGTTCTACAATTGGATACCAGTCCCTCACCACTCCTTCAATATTCTCCTGTTCATTATAAGCAGGAATAACAATATATAACGTTTCCATACTATCTCCTTTTATTAATTTAACTTATTTTTCTTTTTGGGTATCAAAAATACGCACCATCCATTCTCCCGTATCATATTCAAATACCGTTTCATAAGCTGATTCTATGATATCTTCTCGAACCGTATATTCTAAACTCGTCCGACAATCATAATCTACAATAATATATCGAATTCCATATGTTTCTATCAAATTGTTCAATTCTTCTACAGAATCCGCTTCATACATCTGACGAACATTTCTATTTCGTTCATCTGTATTATATCCAGCTGACCATGCATAATATGGCCATCCATAATATAACATTGCTCCACCCATAACAACATTATTTAAAGAATAATATGGTGTTAAAAACAAATCATCACAATCTGCATTTTCTATTACCCAATTTGTTACAGGGTCATCATAAGAAAAGACTAAATAATTTGTATTGCGTTTGATAATTGTTGTCAAATCATATATACCTGTAGCTGTCAATACAAAAACTAATGCTACTGCAATAACTCGCCTCAACCAATCCTTTGACTCTAACAATTTCGTTATTACAACTGCTGCAAAAATAGAAAGTAACATCAACGACATCATAATCCATTTATGATTTACTGTAATATCCACCGTCAAAGATAACGTAAACGCAAGTACAAATGGTACAAAAAAGACAACTAACATATATCTTTTTATTCCTTGTAACAACATTGCACCAATCAATGCCACTATCAACACACAACCTGTCAATTCAATGACAAATAAGACAGCTCCCCACCAAGTTTTATTTTCTGCAAGAAAACCAAAATAATAACTAGGTGATACTACAGACCCATCTACAAATAACGAAGATTGCAGACAATATAAAATAAGAGCTACTATAGCCGTAATCAAATAATCTAGCCGTTCATCTGACACTGCTGCCATAAAAAATAACATTGCAAGTGTTGCTACTAAAACAGCACCATTCCAAAAAGCAATTCCTCCTAATACCAATCCCATTCCAATTGCCATACGAACATCTCGAATACCAAATGCAGTTTTCGAAAAAAACAGTGCTTTGCCTTGTTCCATACGATGCTTTATTGTGATAGTTACCTT
Source organism: uncultured Lachnospiraceae bacterium (assembly GCA_937891165.1). Lineage (GTDB taxonomy): Bacteria > Bacillota > Clostridia > Lachnospirales > Lachnospiraceae > SIG299. The sequence continues at coordinate 16,993 of CALAEX010000211.1, forward strand.
TTCTCCTTTTACTACTTGCAATAATTTTTTACCCATTCTTTCTACATAAGGATAAAACATCAAAATCGCAAACACAAGCAATGCTAAAGAAAATGCTAAATGTCTTTGATTACAATATACATTCAAATTCCAAAGTCCCCAATTTTCATTTTGAGTATATCCTAAAAATTCCGTATTTTCTTTTAATGCTGTAAGTACCGTTCCTTTCCTTTGTTCTGCCATATAACGAAATACAGTAAAAGAACTACGAAACGTAAACAACAAAGTTGTTATTACAGCACAAAGACGACTTTTTGTCATTCGTACTACTAAAACAAATAATAATAAGTACACACAAACCATACCAAAAATACTTGGCAAATTAAAGGAAAAATCCAATCTCATACCAAGATATTCTAAATTTGCTACCATAAACTGAAACATAAAATGATACCGAATATCTTCTCCTGCAAAATGAGCGTATTGTGTTGGAAAGTTATTACTTTGTGAAAATGAACGAATCATCCCAAGATGTGGAGCAAAATCGCTAAAAACAGAATAACCCACATAAATATTATCCTCATCTCCATGAAATGTAAGAAACATTAAAAAACTTACAAACCCTATTACTATCAAAGTAAATAATAAAAGAGAATAATCCTTTGAATCTATTACAAAAAAATGATACAAAGCTTCTTTTGTACCCTTTCTTTTTTGTTTCTTTTTTAGGGTGCTTACTATTATTATCAAAGTAACCATTATCATAGAAATAAGATTACCATACAATAAAGGTTGTTCTGTTTTTTGAAATAAATAAGAAATCAAATATACCATCCAAGTTACAAACAATGTTCCTGTTAAATACCAAACAGGAAGTTGTACCATATACTGTGGGAGTTTACCATATTGTGCCGGTTTATCTATCTGTGAAAAAAAGAAACGAGATAACACTGCACCAAAACATATACATATTAGAATATATAATATCCCTAACATTCTCTTACTCCATTCTTTACTATTTTTACTTTAAAGCGTATTATAGAGTTCTAAAAAAAGAAAAATATCATTTGCACCATAATAGTACATTCTTTCCATAATTTCTTCTCTTTGTTCTATAGATAAGTGATTGACTGCCTCATGTGCTTTTTTTAAACAATCCGCATCCTGATAAATATCTCCTATTTTAAAACTCATCTCTCCACTTTGCCTAATTCCAAATAAATCCCCGGGTCCACGCAACCGTAAATCTTCCGAAGCAATAAAAAATCCATCATTTGACTGATTTAAAATTTCTAAACGCTTCATTGTTTCTTTTTCTGTAACCCCACTCATAAAAATACAATAGGACTGTGCCTCCCCACGACCAACTCGTCCACGTAACTGATGTAACTGAGCAAGACCAAATCGTTCCGCATTTTCTATCATCATCACCGTTGCATTTGGAACATTCACTCCTACCTCTACTACTGTTGTAGATACTAAAATTTGTATTTGTCCAGACGCAAACCGTTGCATAATATTCGTTTTTTCTTCTGCCTTCATTTTTCCATGAAGTGCTTCTATTTGATACAATTCCCCATAACGTTCTTTTAAACTTTTTGTATACTCTATTACATTTTCTAACTCTAATGTTTCACTGTCCTCCACCATAGAACAAATAATATACGCTTGATGTCCTAACGCTACTTGTTTTTCAATAAACCGATACGCTGTCTCTCGATACTCTGTTCCAACCACACAATTTTTAATTGGAAGTCTCTTTGCTGGAAGTTGATGAATGACTGAAATATCCATATCACCATATAACATCATTGCTAATGTTCTTGGAATAGGTGTGGCACTCATCACTAAAATATGCGGTGCTTTTCCTTTTCCAACTAAACTCTCTCTTTGTTTTACTCCAAAACGATGTTGCTCATCTGTAATTACTAATCCAAGGGAGGCATATTCTACCTTTTCCTGAATTAACGCATGCGTTCCAATAATTACATCTGTGTCTTGATATTTTATCTTTTCATAAGCTTCTCTTTTTTCTTTTCCTTTCATTGAACCTACTAATAATGTAATTTTAACACCAAAAGGTTCTAATAATGTTTTTGCAGATTCATAATGCTGTTGTGCTAATACTTCCGTTGGCACCATAAAACAACCTTGATATCCATTCTTTACTGTCTGTAATAATGCAAGTAAAGCAAGAATTGTCTTTCCAGAACCAACATCTCCTTGAATTAACCGTGCCATCATTGTACTACTCGCTACATCTGCTTGAATTTCTTCCCAAACCTTTTTTTGGTCATCTGTTAAAGAATAGGGTAGCCCCTGTATTAATGCTTCACATTCTTTTACTTTTTGAAATACAAAATCACTTTTTCTTACTTCTTTTTGTCCAGCTAACTCTTGCAAAAATACAGAAAATAAAAAAAATTCTTCAAATACTAATGAATTTCTAGCCTCTAACATTGTTTGCTGACTTTTCGGAAAATGAATTTCCTCCAATGCATGCTTTCGTTTTAATATACCATACTGTTTTTGAATTTCGATTGGAACATATTCTGGCAATTCTTCCACCAAAGAAAGCACCTGTTTCATTGATTTAGATATCATATGATTTGTTAAACCTTTAGTTAATGGATAAATTGACTGTAACACATACTGTAACTTTTGATATTCCAAACGTTTATAAAACTTTGGTTGCTCGATGCGAAGCTTTGTTCCTTTCTTTGTTACCTTTCCACGAAAAATATAATGATATCCAATACTTAATGTTTTCTTTAAATACGGCTGATTAAACCATGTAAGCAACACTACACCTGATGAATCCTTTGCTTCACAAGAAAGAATTGTCATTCCACCTGCCTTTACTTCTGAAATCTTAGAAATAGAAGCCTCAATCACTCCTATTCTACCTTCCTTTAACGAAGCAATTGGCATGGGAGGAGAAAATGTCTCATAATCTCTCGGATAATACGTCAAAAGCTGTCCCACTGTACTTACATTTAATTTTTCAAATAAAGCTTTCGTCTTTTCACCAATTCCCTTTACGGAATCTACGGAATCACTTAACTGCATCCACTCACTCCTACTACTTACAAAAAGCCTTGTCCTTCTTTGTATCTTGAAAGGCAAGGCTTTTCAAATCAAAACATGAAACAAATATTACTATTCAACAGAAATAACATAGTAATAAATTGGCTGATTTCCTGAATGAACTTCTACTTCTACAGATGGATAATCTTCCATAATTCTCTGTGCCAATTCTTGTGCTTCTTCCTCAGTTGTTTCTGCACCATAATACAATGTAATCAGTTCAGAATCTTCCTCTATCATATGACTCAAAAGTTCATAAGCAGTTTCTTCTACGGAATCTCCAACAGCACGAATCGTGGAATCATCTAATCCCATAATATTGCCCTGTTTAATTTCCATACCATCAATACTTGTATCACGAACAGCATATGTTACTTGACCTGTTTTTACTTTTTTCATTTCTTGTGTCATATTTTCTATATTTTCTTCTACAGACTTATCTTCTGCATAATTAATCAAAGCAGCTATTCCTTGTGGAACAGTCTTAGATGGAATAACAACTACCTGTTTATCCTCTGTAAGTTGTTTTGCCTGTTCTGCTGCCAAAATAATATTTTTATTATTTGGGAATACATAAATCGTATCCGCATTCACAGCTTCAATTGCAGTTAACACATCTTCTGTACTTGGATTCATTGTCTGACCACCCTCAATCACATGGTCTGCTCCTAACCCTAAGAAGATTTCATTCATACCTTCTCCAATAGAAACTGCAACAAAACCTGTTTGTTTTCTCTCTGCTACTGGCTTCTTTTCTACAAGTTTTGCTTCCTTAGCAACTTCTGTATTAGAAATAACTCGCTCATTATGTTCTTCTCTCATATTGTCAATTTTCATCTTCGTCAAAGAACCATAAGTCAACGCTCTCTGAATTGCTAATCCAGGATCATTCGTGTGAACATGTACTTTTACAATATCATCATCAGATACTACAACAATAGAATCACCTATGGACTCTAAATATGCTTTAAATTCCAATTCAGTATCCATAGTATATTCTTTTTCTAACATAATAATAAATTCTGTACAATAGCCAAATTTAATATCTGCTGTAGAAATGTCCTCTGCCGCAGCACCTACTGCCTTTACGACTGGTTTTGCTACTGGAATCTCAAGGTCTACTTCTTTACCAGTTAAAGCATCTAAAACACCCTTCATAATTTCCAATAATCCTTGTCCACCAGAATCCACAACTCCCGCTTCTTTTAATACAGGCAACAACTCTGGTGTATAGGCAAGTACTTCTTCCATATGCGCTACAACTTCTTCTAAGAAATAAAGAATATCTTCTGTTTCATCAGCTAACTGAGCAGCACGTTCTGCACCACCTTTTGCTACTGTAAGAATTGTACCTTCCTTTGGCTTCATAACTGCTTTATATGCTGTTTCTACGGCTTTTTGAAAACTTTCTGCTAATACGCTTACTGTCAGTTCTTTATAATCTCCAACTACTTTTGTAAAACCACGAAGCAACTGGGAAAGAATAACACCACTATTTCCTCTTGCACCACGTAAAGAACCAGAAGAAATTGCTTTTGCTAATTCTTTCATTGTTGGATTTTCCATCTGGCTCACTTCTTTTGCAGCAGACATAATTGTCAATGTCATATTTGTACCAGTATCACCATCTGGTACAGGAAAGACATTCAATTCATTAATATACTCTTTTTTTGCTTCAATACGCTTAGCACCTGCTAAAAAAGCTTTTGCCAACATTTTTGCATCTGATTTCATATTACAATCCTCCTAAAGTTTGTTAGTCGATTACACGAACACCTTCTACATAAACATTAATTCGTTCTACCGAAAGACCAGCAAATTCCTCTATTTTATATTTTACATTGTGAATCAGATTTTCTGTCACTGCAGAAATACTCACTCCATAGGAAACAATAATATGAAGGTCAATGATAATCTTACTATTCTCAGATACAACTACACCTACACCATGCGTTAAACTATCACGCTTTAATAATCTGGCAAAACCGTCTTTTACATTTACAGATGCCATACCTACAACTCCGAAGCATTCTACCGTTGAAGAACCAGCATACTTTGCGATTACCTCTTTATCAACCTGAACATTTCCAAGATTTGTATTCATTACACCACTTGCTGTACTCATAGCAATCTCCTCCAATCTTCTTTTTGGAATCCCCTTCTATGGGTTCTAAAGCTATTATATCTTGTTATTTAAAAAAAGAAAACCTTTTCTTTAAATTTTTTTCATTTTACTACATATATTATATTAATTAATCCAAGGAGCAACCTATGAAACGACTCATTGGATTTATCCTATTCTGGATAGCTGTCGGTATGATTTTAATGCTTTTTATTAGAAATGGTATTCTAGCACTTTGTATTATTTTACTCTGCCTTATATGTGGCTATAACTTATTTTGTAAATAAACCATTCTATAAAACAAGTAAAGGGTGTCAAGCAATCTCGACACCCTTTTTTTCATCAAGCTCATTTGCTCAATTTACTTTTCCTGCTACAAAAACTATGCACGTTCTACTTTACCAGCTCTTAAACAAGATGTACATACATACATTTTCTTTGTTCCACCGTTAACCTTTACTCTTACAGACTTAACGTTGGACTTCCACATCTTGTTAGCTCTACCAGAAACCTGACTTCTAGTAATGCTGATAGTTCTTCCAAATAAAGCACCCTTATCACAAACTGCACATTTAGCCATTTTAATTGCACCTCCTTAGGTAATAATTTAAGGCTAAGCCCACAAACAAGCATATTCTAACAGAAAACCTTACAGAATGCAAGCTAAAAATAATTTTTTTCTAGTTTTTTTATTCAATAAAATAGAAATGGTTACGCCATATCTTCTACAACGCTTTCTACCTTTTCTTTCATATCATCTTTCTCTTTCTTATCTTTTGTAAAACGGTCTAATACATCAGGAACCATATCAAGCACTTTTGTTACAACATCTTGATTCTTTACATTCACAAGCTTTGCATGACCATCCTTTAATACAACAACAGAACTTGGTGTAATTTTACCACCTAAACCACCACCACTACTGCAATTTCCTACTTCTTTTGCCCATGCACCAGCACCAACACCAAAAGAAACATCCACTAAAGGAAGAATAATTGTTCCATCGTCAAATTTTACAGCGTCACCTACTACTGTCTTTGTAGATAGAAAACCATCCATTCCTTTAAACAACGCTTCTACTGTGCTATCAAACTTATTATCTGCCATCTTTCTACCTCCACTTTTATTCCACATCTTTTATTTTCTTCGCATCTCGTATTAACTGTCTTACTTCTTTGTTTAAAATTATTTGTACTGCAAGTACAACTAAAATAATAATTTGAATTTTTCCCCTAATTTCTAAATCACATTCTAACTGTTTTTCCTCAAAATTTGGAGTGATATCTATCAATGGTCCTGTCCTTGCATATACCATACTTAAAACAGCTAATACTTTACCAGTTGTTGCAGGGTCATCACTTCCAAAAATCAAGTATCCTTTTAATTTTCTTGGAAGAATATGACGCAACATTTTGATTACCTTGCCAAATGTAAACGAAATCGCTCGTTTTGTTCCTGGCTTTTCTAAAATTTGTTGTACTGCTTCTTTTTGATGCCAAACTTTTTTGATTTTTCCTATAATAGTATCAATAGTTTCTCTTATTTGGTCTACCTTTAATCGAATTTTTTCAAAAAAGCCTAGTTTTTCTTCTGCAATAGGTTCTTCTATTTCTATTGCTTGTTCTGCTATCATTTCGTCCAAAACTTCATCTAATGTAGGTTCTTCTAATTCCTCCACTACAGATTCTTCTTGCTTTGGTTCTTCCTTTTCTTCTAACAGTTGCGGTTCTTCCTGTTCTATTTCCACTTCTTCTTGTTTCAATTGTTCTTCTTTTTTCTGCTTTTTTGGCTTCTTTGTTTTTTTCTTCCTTTCAGAATCTAAAAATGCAAAACCAAACAACCGTCCTTGATACGTAAGCTTCTCCAAATATCGAACAGTTACACTCAACATCGAAAATAGAAAAGAAACTCTTCCTGTCACCTCTAAGTGCTCTGGCTTATAAATGATTTTAGCCCGATAACGTATTGGTACAAATAAGACTACCAATACAACAAAAAGCACAAGCCCTAAAATAACTGCAAGGGCAATTCCAATGATTTTTAAAATAAGTAATAGTGCTTGTATCATTCTGATTTAAAATACTCCTTACAGTAAAGTCCACCCATTTCCTGATATATATCCTCTAACATTCTAAGAAGCAATTCCTTTGCTTCGTCTTTTCCCTTTGCCAAGCCATATACCAAAAGTTCTTTTTTTTTGTAATAAGGAAACAACAGCTCGGCAGTTGGCAAAATATCAAATAGATTACTTTCATTTGACGGCTTCGTAATCAGAAATACACCTGTAACGAGCTTACCTTTTTCTATTTTTTTCTTTAGCTTTTTTTCGTTCTTTCCTGCCTGTTCTCCAATGTATAATTTGTCCGACCATACTACCATGCTTTATTTCTCCTATTTTTGTTATTTTAACAGACTTTTCCCTCAAAGTAAAGAATTAGTTAATAGTACAGTAACATTTAATAACAACTGCGTAAAAGTTCTATACTAACTTTCTTTTCTTGCTCATCTCGACATCCAAATAAAGAGTTTCTCACATAATTCATTACTTCTGTATGATTATTAAAATAAACTGGAAGTTCTTTTAATACTGCTGCCATTACTGCTCTATTACGAATTCTAGAACCATCTTCTAATACATTCTTTAAGTCTAACAAAAATGCATCCTTTACTTTCTTTAAATAATCTTCCAGTTGTTCTTTTGTTTCTTCTGCTAATGCAGCATAGGCACTACCGGAATTTAAACGCTGTACTACTAATAATCTATGGAATACAACAGAAAGCATTAATTCTTCTACTTTTTGTTCCATTCCTTCTTTTACAAACAATAGCAATGCTTCTAAACTACTTACTTCTTCTGAAATCGTTTCCATCTCTGTTTCAATACCTTCAAACAAAGTTTCTGTAGTTATCTCTTGATTAGAAAGTAACTGTTCTGCAATTTCTGTTGGTCTCTGTGATGCTTTTTCTGCTTCTAGCGAAAAATATTGTTTTGTAAATAAAACAGTTAATAATGCATTTGCAATCGTTTGTATTGCACCAAGACATTCTGTTGCATTACGAATATAAGCTGTCCCTGCCTCTAAAGATACTTTTCTTTCTTCATATTCTTCTTTTGTCAATTCAGACAAATCCTTACTTTCAAATAACTTCTTTACCTTATCCAATTTTGGATAAGTCTTTGCCATTCCCTTTGGTGTATAAAGTCCAGCAGCACTCCGAAGCATATAATCAAACATATCTACCCCTTGATTATCTGCCTGCTCATAAATAGAAAATGCATTTTCTACTAATTCCAAAAACTTACTTTTTGTCATTCGCACTGGAAGACAAGATAGCATTTCTTTAATATGCTCATTGATTAAAGCTGGTTCTTCTTCTGAAAAAATCCACTTTAAAATTTCTCTTGCCACTTCATCATCATCCATACTTCCAGCAATCTCTCGTTGTTCAAATTGTGCCTCTAAACGATTCATTATATATTCATACAATACAAACAAATCAGTATAAGCAGTTAAAATATCCATACGGAAAATAATCTTTTCACGAATTTCTGCTAACTCTTTAATCGAAGCCTCATAAACTTCTGGGTCAAATGGTGCTAATAAAGTTTCTTTTATTATTTTAGTAATTGTTTCTTCTAATTCTCGAATGGTTCTTCCTGTTTTAATTCTTCCTTCTGCTTTTGATTCCAAAAACATAGAAAGCTCCATATCCAGATTATAAAAGGAAAGCATTCCATACGCCGATGCCATTCGTTTCATCAAGTCTGGCAAACTTTGCTCTAGATTTCTTCCTGCCTTTAAGTCTCCTGATAATTGTCGTACTGATTTTCCCATGGTACTTCCGTTACTGAAAACTTATAAAAGTTTAAAAAACTTTATATTTCATTCCTACTTCTTCGTATCCGATTTTGCCGAAGCTACTTTCGTTTGGCATAATACTCCATAGGCTTAAATTCCCCACTAACGAGTGGGTACATATTATAAGTATCTTTTTTTATGATAACTTATAATACCAGTAACATACTCCTTTTTTTACTTTATTTGCCAAATATTATAATTGCTTGGTTCTTGCTTATCTATACTGTTATTTTACATCTGTATTCGATGGGATAATACGCTTGACATGTTCATGCGTATACAAATGGTCCATACAATATTCATAATTGCCCTCGCATTTCGAACAAAAACGAAATTCTAATGTTTCATCATCTAATTCTGTTCTTCCACAAATCGCACATTTATGTCTTGTAATGACATTTCTTCCTTGATGCACCGTTGCATTTCCCGCTTGCTTTGCTTGACGCATCTTTTTCTGAAATTCTGCTTTTCGTTTATACTCTGCCGGTGAAATACGACTAAAGTTTCTAGTAGAAAAGAAGAATAAAATAAAGTTAAGTAAAGATGCCACAATCACTATCTTTGTTGATAAATCTCCCATCAAGAAATTATATGTCAATAAAACAGCATCAATAATACCAATTACCTTTGCTTTAATTGGGATTAAAAACATAAATAGAAATTGTATATTTGGATAAGTTGCCGCAAATGCAAGTAAAATAGACATATTGATATAATAAGTGCTAAATTGATAGAAACCAATTGCTGGTAACAAAGTTCGTTTTCCATCAATCAATACACTTCCATATGTTGTAAATACATCATAAGCTCCATTTTCTCCTAAGCTTTCAATCACATCCGCAAACTGTACATTTGCAATACCATAAAGTATAAAACTTCCTAAAATGGTAAATAACATTCCAGAAAAGATATATACATTATATCGAAATGTTCCCCATGTCTGCTCTAGCGAAACACCCAAAGAGTAATAACAATACAACATAATCAATGTAAAAACACTCAGACTTTCTGGCGGAATTAACACCCAAGTAAATAACCTCCATACCTGTCCATGTAGAATTAAGTACGGATTCAAATAAAGATAATTCATAATATTAGGTGCAATAATCTCTAGTAAATACCCAATCGCATAACAAATAATTAAAAGCATTGGCAAATTACGAATCGCATACTTTCCATACTTATATTCCATTTTATACAACCACTTTCCCATAATTCTCCTTCCTTTTTGATTCGGTTAAAATATATCTTTTTTATGAAAAATCAAAGTCACTAATGCTGCTAATATCACAGCAACACCTAGTACACAATAAAAGCCATAAGGATTATCTTTTCCTGGCAGTGGTACATTCATTCCATAAAAACTAGCTATCATCGTTGGTATCGACATAACAATGGTTACCGTTGCCAAAAACTTCATTACAATATTTAAATTATTACTAATAACGGAAGCAAATGTATCTACCATACCGCCTAAAATGCCATTATAAATATTTGCCATCTCCATTGCCTGTTTATTTTCAATAATGACATCCTCTAATAATTCTTCATCTTCTGGATACTGCTTTACATTTTGATTTTTTAACATTTTTTCAAAGACACCCTCATTGGCACGTAGCGAAGTAGTAAAATATACTAAACTCTTTTGCAATTCTAATAATTCAAATAATTCTTTATTTTTTTGTGATACATGTAACTTGTCTTCAATCAACTCACTTTGGCGATTAATAGCACGTAAATATTGTAAAAATTGTGTTGCCACACGATAGAAAATCTGCAGAATAAATCTTGTCTTTTTATAAGTACAAAATGTTTTCATTCGACCTGATTTAATATGTGTCAGTACAGGAGTTTCTACTAAACATACCGTAATAATCGTATTTTTAATACTAATAATTGCTAATGGCATTGTAATATATCTATCTTTTTCCTGATTCTCTACTTCTTCTTTTTCAATATACGGAATATCAATTACAATTAATGTATAATCTTCCTCCACTTCAAGTCTGGCACGTTCTTCTGGATCCAAAGCTGCTCTAAGCACATCTTCTTCTAACTGACATTCCTCAGAAATTTGACTTATTTCCTGTGGCGTGGGGTTTGTCATGGAAATCCAGCAATCTTTCTCTGGCTTGTCAATCCGAATAAATGTTTTATCTTCCATAGTTTTAAAAATTTCAACCATCGCCATCGCCTCCTTCGAAGAATGGAAAAGGCAGATTGTTGTCATCTGCCTTTTCTCTTTTCCCTTATTATAATTTCCTCTTACCTATTCGTCAAATGAATTTTCAGTAAATTTTTATTTTGTTATGATTTTTTTCTTTGCTTTTGGAAATAGCTTCACTGCTATAAGGAAAAACATAACACCTACTATTGCTATTGCTACAATACCTAACATAGTTTCTGTCAATTGCTGTGGCAAATGGGATAACAATTCTGCCGAACCATTGACAAATGCATGTAATAATATGGATGCCCAAATAGAATGAAAATATTCTACTACAAAGCCTAAGATAAGTCCCATAGCAAAAGCATATGTTCCTTGAATTAAATTTCCATGATAAATACCAAATAATATAGCTTGCAATATGTTTGCTGCCATAAACGGCATAATTTTTTCTGCTTTTCTCATAGTAATGCCACGGAATAACAGTTCTTCTGCTAACGGTGCTAAAATGACTGTCACAAACAAAGACAACCATACACTTCCACCAAGTAATGTTTCCATTAAAGCATCATATTCTTCTATCAATGCTTGTGGCAACAATGGATAAATTATATTCAAACACATGGAAATTAAACATTGTAATGACACTCCCATCAAAGCCAAAGAAAGAAATAATGTTCCATTCGATACTTGTTTAAAAGAAGCATCTCTAACTGGCCGATGCTTTCTATACCAAATAATTCCTAGCAATAAGGTACTTGCTGTTGCAATTGCAGTAACTGTCATAAGAAAATCTGGATTTAATAGTTGTGTTTCTATAAAAACAAACAATTCTGCTTCTGAAATACCTTCCGCTACTCCTCTTGCTGTTACCAATATTGTATAAACAAACATTCCAACAAAAGAAATCAAAATCTGGCATCCATAAGCAGCAAACAATGGTAAGAAACAGCCAAACAATTTTCCTGCAAAACTAATACTTTGTTTCATGATAAACCCTCTTTGTTCATATTGCGAATCGTTTGAATGATATGCTCATGTGCTAGTTTTTCGGCTAATTCCCCATCTCTTTGACGAATTGCTTCTAAAATAGCGGTGTGTTCTTCATTCGCTTTCATTGCACGTTCTTCTTTCGCCAACGATTTTTTTCGCATACGCTCTACATATTGATGAAACGTAGTAAGCTCATGTTCTAAAATTTTACTACCAGAAGCACAATAGATACATTCATGAAATTTATTATCTAATTCCACTAATTGTTCATAATGTTTCTTTTTTGCATGAAATTCAGACAAATAAATAATTTCTTCTATATTTTCAATTTCTTCTTCTGTCATTCGTTCGCAAGCCCACCTTGCCGCTAAACCTTCTAAGTAAGAACGAATTACATAAATATCATGAATATCTTTTTGAGAAATTCCGGTTACATAAGCACCTTTATTTGGCACAATACTAACTAGACCCTCCAGCTCCAATTGTCGCAGAGCTTCTCTTACTGGTGTACGACTTACTCCAAGCTCTGCTCCAATCGTTGCTTCTTTTAACTCTTCATGTTCGCTGTATTTCCCAGAGAGAATATCCTCTCGAAGCTTATGAAACACTCTCCACCTTAGTGAATATTTATCCGTTACTTCGTTTTTGTCTCTGCTCTCTCCCATCGGTTTACAACCTTCACTTTCTATTTCATTGCTGCAATTGTATCCATAATATAATTTGCAAATTCTTCGCCTGTAACACCAGTATCTCTACCTGTAATTACATATTTTTTCTCTGTTATCGTACAAATATCCAATGCACGATACAATTTATCTGCTTTGTCATTATATCCAATATGACCAAGAAGCATTGCTGCTGCACGAATCACACTACATGGGTCTGCATATTTATCTCTACCCTCTAATACCATACGAGGTGCAGAACCATGAATTGCTTCAAACATAGCATAACGTTTCCCAATATTGGCACTACCAGCAGTACCTACGCCACCTTGAAATTCTGCTGCTTCATCTGTAATAATATCACCATAAAGATTTGGAAGAACTAATACTTGGAAATCTCTACGTCTCTTTTCATCAATTAACTTAGCAGTCATAATATCAATATACCAGTCATCTGCTGTAATATCTGGATAATCTTTTGCAATTTCCTTAAAGATATCTAAAAACTTACCATCGGTTGTTTTAATAATATTTGCCTTTGTTACTGCGGTTACTCTTGTCTTATTGTTTGCCTTTGCATACTCAAATGCAGCACGAATAATACGCTCACAACCTTGAGTTGTTACTACTGTAAAGTCAACACCTAAATCTTCTGTGACATGAACACCTTTACTACCTACAGCATAAGCACCTTCGGTATTTTCACGATAGAATGTCCAATCAATTCCCTGCTCTGGAATACGTACAGGACGTACATTTGCAAATAAATCCAGTGCTTTTCTCATCGCTACATTAGCACTTTCTACATTTGGCCATGGGTCCCCTTTTCTAGGTGTTGTTGTAGGTCCTTTTAAAATGACATGACATTCTTTTAATTCTTCTAATACATCGGCTGGAATCGCAGCATTTTCTGCTACTCTACGCTCAATAGTTAAGCCATCAATTACTTTAAATTCTACTTTACCAGATTTTACTTCCTCTGCTAATAAATACTCTAAAATTCTCTGTGCCTGAGCTGTAATCGCTGGACCAATTCCATCACCACCACATACACCAATTTTTATTGTATCTAAACTAGCATAATCCAGGAAATCTCCTTGTGCTTTCATCACTTCTACACGCTTTAACTGTTCTTCTAATAGCTTTCCAAATGCTTCTTTTGCTTGTGCAATCTGACTACTATAATCCATTATTATGTACTCCTTTTCTTCCATTATTCTGTAATTGGTGGCAAATTAACACCATGTTTTGCTTGACGTAACTGAATTTGTGCAGAAAGTTCTCTATCTGTAATAACCGTCACACGACCGCCTTCATACTGCTCATCTACCCAAGCTTTTAACTCTACTACAAGTGGATGATTCTTATCTAATGCATCATCACCTTTTAATCTAAATACCGTATTCATCCAATGTGCAATACCTGCTAAACCAGAAGTATTAGATACTGCTACTAATACTGGACGATTTAAGAACTTTTCTGTATCAAAAATATTGTAAATTTCTTCATTCTTTAATAAACCATCTGCATGAATACCTGCTCTTGTCACATTAAAGTTTGCACCAACAAATGGCGTACGAGATGGAATTACATAGCCAATTTCTTTCTTAAAATATTCTGCAAGTTCTGTAATGACAGTAGTATCCATACCATCTAATGTACCCTTTAACTGTGCATATTCAAATACCATTGCCTCTAATGGAGTATTACCTGTACGTTCTCCAATACCAAATAAAGAACAGTTAACACCAGAAGCACCATATAACCAAGCAGTTGTAGAGTTACTTACTGCCTTATAGAAGTCATTATGTCCATGCCATTCTAATAATTCAGAAGGCACACCCGCATGCACCATCAAGCCATAAATAATACCTTGTACAGAACGAGGAATTACTGCACCTGGGAAATTTACACCATAACCCATTGTATCACAAGCACGGATTTTTACTGGTATTCCATATTCCATTCCTAATTTCATCAACTCAAAACAAAATGGAATAACAAAACCATGAATATCAGAACGAGTAATATCTTCTAAATGACATCTTGGAGCAATACCTGTTTCTAAACATTCTCTTACTACGTTTAAATAATGTTGCATTGCCTGTGCTCTTGTCATCTTCATCTTATAGAAAATATGATAATCGGAACAGCTTACTAAAATACCTGTTTCTTTAATACCAATTTCCTTTACTAACTCGAAATCCTTTTTACTAGCACGAATCCATGTGGTACATTCTGGGAACTTATACCCACGTTCCATACATTTATATAAAGCATCTCTGTCTTTTTTACTATAGACAAAAAATTCACTCTGACGAATTAAACCATTTGGTCCACCAAGTTTATGTAAATAATCGTAAATCGTTACAATCTGTTCTGGAGTATAAGGTGCTCTAGACTGCTGA
>CALAEX010000212.1 GCA_937891165.1 uncultured Lachnospiraceae bacterium
ATGAAAGATATCAAGAAGGATTCAAAGACTTGCCAGTACAGATGAATCCTTATATGGAGGATATCATGGAACCTAACTTTTGGTTATCTTGTCTATTGATTGACGAAGATGCGATGTGTAAACAAGTTCGTAGTGATAGTGAAGCGTTGTATGTGAAAGAAACAGGAAAAACTTGTCCAACAGAGATTATGGAGAAGTTAGCAGAATATAACATTGAATCTCGACCTATTTGGAAACCAATGCATATGCAACCGATTTATAGAATGAATCCGTTCATTACGATAGAAGGAAACGGAAGATGTAGAAGTAATGCTTACATAGATAAAGGGAAAGCAGTCGATGTAGGAGCAGATATTTTTGCACGAGGATTGTGTTTGCCAAGTGATATTAAGATGACAGAAGAAGAACAGGATATGGTAATAGCAATTATTAAGAGTTGTTTTGAATGAGGTAGGATATGAGAAAAGTACAATTAATTATAAAACGATGGTTTGATATTTTGGTCAGTGCAATAGCTCTTATCGTATTAAGTCCTATTTTATTGGTAATTGGAATTATTATAAAGCTTACTTCTAAAGGTCCTGTCTTTTTTAGACAGAAACGTTTGGGCAGAAATGGAGAAGTGTTTGAAATATTTAAATTTCGTACCATGATTGTAAATGCAGAACAGATGGGAGATGGATTACGAGTAAAGTCAGAAAAAGACCCTCGTATTACAACCATAGGACGTATGTTGCGTGCAACTAGTTTAGATGAAGTTCCAAATTTAATTAACGTAATTTTAGGAACGATGAGTTTAGTAGGACCAAGACCTCCTGTGACTTATCATCCTTATGATGGATATGAAAATTATCCAGAGTGGGCAAAGAAACGTTTTGAAATGTCTCCAGGAATTACAGGACTTGCACAAGCAACGGTACGAAATTCTGCCACATGGGAAGAACGAATTAAGATTGATAATGAGTATATTGATAATTTTAATCTTTGGATGGATATCAAAGTGTTATTGTGGACAGTAAAACGAGTAGTACAATCAGAAGATATTTATGGTGTTCCTACAGACTCTCCGAATACAGAACAGAAAACGATTAGAAAATAAAGGATGAAGAGTATTTTATTGATACAAAGAAATTTTGTTTCCATAGTTTAAAGTAATATGCTATTGTTTAGAAACTGTTATTAGGAGGATAGGTAGGTTGTATGAAAGTCACGATTAGAAAATTTGAAAAAGCAGATATTCCAAATAAAGTGAATTGGATTAATGACCCTGAAAATAATACCTATCTACATTATGAGCTTCCATTAGAGATAACAAAGACAGAAGTATGGTTTGAGAAAAATAAGGATAGAGTAGACCGTTATGATGCGGTCATAGAAGTAGATGGTAATTCGGTTGGTTTGCTTGGTCTTCTGTCTATAGATAATAAGAATCGTAAAGCAGAATATTATATTATGCTTGGTAATCGAGATTATCTTAGGAAAGGAGTTGCAGCACAAGCTTCTCGCTTATTATTAGAGTATGCTTTTCAACAATTGGGATTAAACCGTATCTATTTATATACAGAAAAGAAGAATGTTACAGCAATAAAGTCTTATGAGCGAATTGGATTTCAGCGAGAGGGATTGTTAAAACAGGATTTATTCCATAAAGGACATTATGTAGATAGATATGTATATAGTATTACTAAACATGATTTTTATGGATGTCAAGATACTCCGATTTATAAAGTGGGTAGTATTGGAAATAACACTTTATTTATAAAACGTGAAGATTTGCTTCCATTTTCTTTTGGAGGAAATAAAGCAAGAAAAGCGAAACTTTTTTTTGAAGAAATTTACAGGGGTTCTTATGATTGTGTGGTAACGTATGGAAGTAGTAGTTCCAATCATTGTCGTATCGTATCGAACCTTGCTATGGCAAGAGGAATGAAGTGTTATATTATTTCGCCAGAAGAAGCATCAAAAGAAACATATAATAGTAAGCTTATGGATATGTTTGGTGCAGAGATTGTAGTCTGTTCTGTGGATAAAGTACAGAAAACAATCGAAGATACCTTACAAGAGTTAAAAAAAGAAGGATATTCTCCTTATTTCATTGCAGGCGGCGGACATGGCACGATTGGCACACAGGCATATGTAGAGTGTTATGAAGAAATCAGTAAGTATGAGAAAGAGCATCAAATGCAGTTTGATTATATTTTTCATGCCTCTGGAACAGGAACAACACAAGCGGGTTTGATTTGTGGACAATTGATTAATGGGGAAGAAAGAACCATTGTAGGGATTAGCATTGCAAGGAAAAATCCAAGAGGCCGTCAGGTTGTTTTGGAAAGTGTAAAAGAATATCTCTTAGAACATAAAGTAGCAGTATCCGAAGAAGCAATCGAAGATACTACGATTTTAGAAGATGGCTATATCCAAGGAGGATATGGTGCTTGTTCAGAAGAAGTGATAGAAGTTATAAAAAATATGATGCAACAGTATGGACTTCCTTTAGATACCACCTATACAGGTAAAGCAATGGCAGGAATGTTAGCATATATGAAACAGAAGAAGATAGAGAATAAAAAAATTCTTTTTATTCATACAGGCGGGACTCCATTGTTTTTTGATTATTTAAAGGAAGAGAAGAACTAGAATGGAAAAGGAAGAAACAATATGAATATCTTGATTTTAAGTGCAGGAACAAGGAATAAAATAGTGCAATATTTTAAAAAAGCGATTGGAACAAAAGGACGAGTGATTGCCACAGATATGAGTGATTTAGCTCCTGCTGTTTATGAAGCAGATAAGTTTTATAAAGTTCCTCGTATGACAGAGGAAGGATATATCGATGTTATTTTTGATATATGTAAAAAAGAAAGTATTACAGGAGTACTCTCTTTAATTGACCCAGAACTTTCTTTACTTGCAAAACATAAAGAAAACTTTGCTGCACTTGGAGTTACTGTGATTGGTTCTTCTTATGAGTTATGTGAGAGAGCATTAAATAAAATGCAAATGTATGAATGGCTCACAGAACATGGATATTCTTGTGCAAAAAGTTATGTAAATAAAGAGAAATTTTATCAAGATTTAGAAACAGACAGCATTCATTTTCCTGTATTCGTGAAACCTGTTTGTGGAAGTGCCAGTATTGCAATCTCAAAAGTAGAGGATAAAGAAACAATAGAATTACTTTTTGCTCATAATGATAAGTTAATGATTCAAGAGTTTTTAAATGGTCAGGAAATCGGAGCAGATGTCTATATTGATATGATAAGTGGAGAAGTGATTTCTATCTTTACGAAGAAGAAACTCGTGATGCGTGCAGGAGAAACCGATAAAGCAGTTTCTTTTAAAGATGATAAATTATTTTATTTAATTGAGAAATTTGCAAAGGAAAGCGGATGGAGGGGACAGATTGATATTGATATTTTTGAGGTAAATGGAGAGTATTACATATCGGAAGTGAACCCGAGGTTTGGTGGTGGATATCCTCATGCCTATGAATGTGGATGTGACCATATGGCATTGATATTAAATAACCTTATTGAAAAGAAGAATAAACAGCAGATAGGAAAGTATAAAAATGGTATTTATATGATGAAATATAATGAAATTTGTGTAAGGTAATGAAATTAAAAATGTAATTTTATAATACAATAATTTAGTTTAGAAGAATGGATGGAGTATACGTTATGAAAATTCTATATGTGACAACAGTTGGTGGAACAATGAATTTTTTTAAAAACTTTATTGAGCAATTGGTCAATTTAGGAAATACAGTAGATATTGCATGCAATGATTCAATATCTATAGTCCCTGAATTTTTTAGAAACTTAGGATGTAAAATATACCCAATATGTACATCTCGTGTACCATTAAATAAAGATAATATTATAGCCATTAGGCAGATTCAAAAGCTTGTAAAAGATAAAAAATATGATATTGTGCATTGTCATACACCTGTTGCTGCGGCATGTACTCGATTAGCGTGTTGTAAAATACGTAAGCAAGGTACAAGAGTATTTTATACAGTTCATGGATTTCATTTTTATAAGGGGGCACCATTAAAAAATTGGTTAGTATATTATCCAATAGAAAAATTATGTGCTTATTTAACAGATGTACTAATTACAATTAATAAAGAAGATTATGACCTTGCAAAAAAGAAGATGAAAGCAAAGAGAGTAGAATATGTTCCTGGTGTTGGTATTGATTTGCAAAAATTTGACAAAGTAGTGGTAGATAAAGAAGAAAAAAGGAAAGAATTAGGTATTCCACAAAAAGTAAAATGGATTTTAAATGTTGGAGAGTTAATTAGTCGGAAGAATCAAGAAACGCTTATTCGAGCTGTTGCAGAAATGGAAGATGTATATCTTACTATTGCAGGAAGTGGAGTGTTACTAGAGTTTTTAACAGATTTAATAAAAGAATTAGGAATCGATAATAGAGTGAAATTGTTAGGTTATAGAAAAGATATTGTTGAATTATGTAAAGCTTGTGATATTTTTGCATTTCCATCTTTTCAAGAGGGATTACCTGTTTCATTAATGGAAGCAATGGCAAGTGGTTTACCAATTGTATGTAGTAGGATAAGAGGAAATATAGATTTGATAGATGAAAATGGGGGTGTATTATTTAATCCATATAGTGTAATAGAGTGTAAAAATATGATCGAAAAATTGTTTGAGTCTGATGTAGAAAAGTTTGGCTTATATAATATGCAAAAAATTGGACAATTTTCTTTAGAAAAAGTTAATGAGCAGATGATTGATATAATTGAGGATATATTTTTATGTTGAATTTTTAATGAAGAATTATACATAAAGATAAGAATTTAATATTAAAGTATTAAAATAAAGAAAAATAATAAATAAATAGTACAAATTATATAAGTAAAAATAGAAAAACGAGAGGTGTAGTTTATGTATAATGGCTTATTTAGTATTATTGTACCTATTTATAAAGTAGAAGCCTATCTTAGGCAGTGCATAGAGAGTTTAATTTTACAGTTATATAATAATATAGAAATTATTTTAGTAGATGATGGTTCTCCAGATAATTGTCCTAATATATGCGATGAGTATGCTTTAAAAGATTTTCGTATTAAAGTAATACATAAAGAAAATGGAGGTTTAGTATCAGCACGAAGTGTAGGTGCTATGATGGCAAAAGGAGAATATATTGTTTGTGTTGATGGAGATGATTGGGTTACTGAAAATTATATTCAAAAATTTGCAGAAGTTATAGATATGTATGAACCAGATATAGTCATGTGTGGAAAAATAAATGCTCATAGTAATTATAATGAGGAAAAAGTATTACCATATCGTAAAGGATATTATACTAAAGAAGATATAATTAGAGAAATATTTCCAATGCTTATTCAAAGTAGAAGCGCAACTTATTTTTCTCCTAATATTTGGGGAAAAGCATATCGTGCAGGATTGTATCTTTCGTTTCAACAAACAGTGGATAAAAAAATAAAAATAGGCGAGGATAGTGCTGTTGTAATTCCTTGCATATATCATGCTAATTCTCTTTTTGTTATATCAGATTGTATGTATTATTATAGACAAAATCCAGTTTCTATGACAAAAGAAAAGAAAGCATTTGAATGGAATGGTCCAGAACTCTTGTACAAACAATTTGAATCTCAGATAGATATAGAAAAGTTTAATTTTAGGGAACAATTATATAGAAAAACTGTTCATGAATTGTTTTCTGTAGTAGTTTCTCAATTTTATCGAAAAGAATCATATAAGATAATTTTGGCAGATATAAAGGAAAATTTAAATAATGTGATTTATCATACAGCAATAAATGAATGTAATTTTTCAGGAAAAAAAGCTAAATTAATGCAGTTATCATTAAAATATAAATGGATAAGAGTTATTTGGCTTTTTTCAAGGATTAAATAATTGATGTGAAAGAGGTGTTTGAATTTGAAAAAACAAAGAATTAAATTAAGTATTATAATACCTGTATTTAGGGTAGAAAAGTATTTGAAAAAGTGTATAGATGCATTAATTGACCAATTGCAACCCTGTGTTGAGATTATTCTTGTTGATGATGGTAGTGATGATTATTGTCCTATAATCTGTGATGAATATAGTAAGAGATATAAAGAGATAAAAACTATACATAAGAAAAATGGTGGGCTTTCATCCGCTGTAAAGGAAGGTATTAGTTATTCTACTGGAGAGTATATTGGATTTTGTGATAGTGATGATTGGGTTGAAAAAGATTATATTAAAGAAATTATAAAAGTAATTGATGAGAATGATATAGATGTTATTTATTTTGATTATTTTCGTGTATATGAATCAAGTAAAAAAATTGTTTTAAATAGGAATAATTTAATTACTCCAGGAAAATATGAAGGAGAAACTTGTGAGTTGTTAAAAAGATTATATTTGCGAGGGATACCTCCTATGCGTTGGAATAAGGTAATAAAAAGGGAATTAGTTGAACATTCATTAAAATATTATGATTTGCGTTCTAGAATAGGAGAGGATATTCTATTTACAGCTCCTATTATTTATTCAATGAATACATTTTATTATATTGATAAGGTGTTGATAAATTATAATATTAATGAGGCTTCAATGACTCAAAATTTTGATAAAAGCTATTTGGATGATTTTAATTTGATAGTTAAAGTATTGAGTGAATATTTTAACAAGGATATGAGTTTTTTGGGAAATATTAATTATATTAATATGAGAACGTTTATTAATGCTGTTGGAAAATCAACATTACAAAATAAATGGAGTTATTTAAAAAGTATTTTTGGAAAACAGGAAATGAAGGATAGATTAAATTGGGTAAATAAAGATGAATTATCTATGAAGGATAAAGTACTATTATATTTTATGAAGAAAAACTATTGTAGTATACTTTTGTTTATTTCTTTTGTTTATAGAAAATTATATTCCAGATAAATTAGATTTAATTTTAAGAGAGGTTATATAGAAAATTATTATGCAATCATATATACTTTATATTTCTATTTTTGCAATATCTTCTTTGACTAGCTTAATTATTATGAAAAAAAGTACATATCGTAAGATTATTTTATTTGGAATAGTATTGTTTTTACCTGTTTTAATTGCAACAATGAGAGAAGGTATTGGGACAGATTATTATTCTTATAAGTGGTATTATCAACAGACAATAAATGGTCTAAATATGACTTTTATGGAACCTTTATTCAAGATATTGAATTATTTAAGTTATTGGTTATTTGGAGATTATAAGGGTGTACTTTTTTTATCTTCTTTAATAACATATTCATTTATTTTAGCAGGATTAATTAAACTTAAGAGTGATTTTTCTATTGCTTTAGGATTATGGATTTTTTATTGTTATTATTTTTCAGCATCATTTAATGTTGTTAGACAAATGATAGCAGTATCTATAATATTTTTTGCATTAACGTTATTAAATGAAAAAAAATATAAACAGTATATTTTATATGTAGTCATTGCTAGTATGTTTCATATTAGTGCAATTATTGCTATATTTTTTATTTTAATTAAGACAACAACACGGAAAAATGTTAAATTATCAATAGTAACTGTTTTTTGCTTATCTGTATTTATAGTTTTTTTTGGAAGTGATATTTTAAATTTACTTCCAGACTTTATTAAGATACAGTATAATAGTTATATTAGAAATACAGATAAGATGATAAATTTGTTATATTTCATGGATATAGTTCCTATTTTTTTAATTGTTGCAGTTCCTATTTTAATTTATATAGGATATTATAGAAAAAGTGATAAATATGATTTATATTGTACTATTGGTATTTGTGTTTTACCATTTTTGATTTTGGGTTATAATATATCGTATTTTCAGCGAGTTTTATACTATATTGATATTATTCAGATAGTAACAGTTCCTTTATTAATTAGACAAATACGTGTAATAAAACAACGGTTTTTTATAGCTTTTTTGGTAATAGTATTTTTTGGTTTTTATTTTTGGTATTCTACTGTATATAAGGGGAGTAATGGAATTATACCATATACAAGTAGTTGGATTTAATTAAAAAATTATTAATATAAATTATTTTGATTTGAATAGTATTTTAGGAGAAAGAAGAATATGATATCAGTGATTGTTCCTGTTTTTAATGGTGAAAAATATATTAATAAGTGTATTGATAGTATTTTGGGACAAACAATTAAGGAGTTGGAAATTATTTTTGTTAATGATGGTTCAACTGACAAAAGTGCAGCTATTTTGGATGAATATAGTAAATATAATAGTAATATACATGTTATTCATCAAGAAAATCAAGGTGTTAGTATAGCCAGAAATATTGCACTTGATAATGCGAATGGTGATTATATTGCTTTTTGTGATGTGGACGATTACATTGCACCTAATATGCTTGAAATTTTAGTATCTGCTATGGAACAAAATGATGCAGATATTTCTGTATGTGGAGTTAAGGAATTTAGTTGTGATGAAGATGTATTTTTTAAATCTGATTTACAGATAGAGTATGAGGTATTATCTGATGATGAGGTTTTTAAAAATATAATAGATAATAGAAATTGTAGTGGATATGTATGGAATAAATTGTTTAAATCTGAGTTGATAAATGAAAAACATCTAAGATTTGATGAAACAATTGCCATTGGTGAAGATGAATTATTTGTTGTTCAATATTTGGATAAGAGATACAAGATGGTTTTTGTAGCAGAAGCGTTATATGGTTATAGAAATAATCCAAAAGGGGCTTGTCAACAGCCTATTTCTGAAAAAAAGTTGTCATTCATTGATGCAAGGTTAAAAATATTTAATGAAGTAGAAAATAAGTTTTGTGGAGATGAAGTTAAAAGTATAGCATGGAACAGACTGATATATGCTTGTGTATATTATTTTTATAAGTTATGTTATTTAGAGAAAAAGCAAAAAAGGTATTATTATAAAAAAATATGTGCAATAGTAAGGAATACTTATCAAAAATATAGATTTGATGCCAGATGGTCTAGAAAGATGCAGATAGCCTATTTCGTTTTGTTATTATTATCTAGTAGAGTGTTTAATAAGACGAGAGGATGTGATGTAAATTGAAGAAAGTAGGAATACTAACACATTATCATAACTCTATAAATTATGGTGGGGTACTTCAAGCATATGCTTTGTGCAAGAAAATAGAATTCTTAGGTTATGAATGTGAACAAATAGATATTGAGTTTTTATCCGAATGGAAAAATTTGAATTTTTCAAGGTCATTTATTTATGACTATATAAAAAAAATTAAGTTTATTAAAAAAATCTATATTAAATTTTCTAAAATTAAAAATGGGAAAAAGATAAAAAGAAATAAATTAATAAGGAAAACTTGGGAAGATAGTTTTACAAAATTTAGTAAAATTATAATACCACATTCAGATGAATTATATAATTCTAAAACAATACATACTGCAAATGGGAAGTATGATATATTTGTTGTTGGAAGTGACCAAGTATGGAATCCGATTTATTATTATGAGCCATTTTTTCTTACCTTTGTTACTAATGCCGTTCCTAAAATTGCTTATGCAGCAAGTATTTCTCAAAATCAATTATCAGATAATGTAAAGAAGTTGTATTCTCAAAATTTAAGAGATTTTAGAGCAATATCAGTAAGAGAGGAAAGTGCAGTACATTTGCTATCTGAAATTGTGGATAATCATATAGAGCATGTTTTAGACCCTACTCTTTTGCTAGATAAAAATGATTGGGATGCTATTACAGATGGAAGAATAGAAAAGGAACCTTACTTGTTTTGTTATTTTTTAGGTGATGATGAGAATATGAGAACTCTTGCAAAAGAGTTTGCAATAAAAAAACAGGTTAAATTAGTAAATATATGTCATGCCACGGGAATTTTTCATAAGTCAGATATTTCTTTTGGAGATGTTAGTTTTGAAGCACCAACTCCGAATGAATTTTTATCACTTATTAAATATGCAGAATATATTTTTACAGATAGTTTTCATGCTTCTGTGTTTTCTCTTATCTATCAAAGACAGTTTTTTGTTTTTAGTAGACAAGAGTTTAAATCAATGGGAACAAGATTGTATAGTTTGACATTATTGTTTAATGTTGAGGATAGATTTTGTGATACTATTGACAAAGTAAATATTCAATATATAGAGAAGATTATAGATATTGATTATTCAAGACGGTTTGATATGTTTGAAGAAATGAAACAAAAATCTATTACTTATTTAAAGAATAGTTTAGCATATGAACCATAGATTAGTGGATTATTTTTATATGATAATATATGGTCTAAATGATAAGATTGATTGGTCAAAATGAGAATTATATTTATAGTGGAATACCATAAAATTAAAAAATAATTTTGATGAATTGTATCAAGACTCTATTCGATATATAGAAAGTATTTTGGGGATAGAAAATGAAAATTGAAAGAACAAAAAATGCGGTTAGAAATATTACTTATGGAGTTATTTTGAAATTATATCAAATGATACTTCCATTTTTTATGCGTACAGTAATGATTTATGTGATGGGAGTACAATATTTAGGGTTAAATTCTTTATTCACTTCTATTTTACAAGTGTTAAATCTTGCGGAATTGGGAGTAGGTTCTGCAATGGTGTATAGTATGTATAGACCCATTGCGGAAGATGATGATATAACAATATGTGCTCTGATGAAACTATATCGTAGTTATTATCGAATTATTGGACTAATTATTGCAGTAATTGGTGGAATAGTAACTCCCTGGATTCCTAACTTGATATCAGGTACAGTGCCTGATGATGTCAATATCTATGTGCTTTATTTGTTGAATTTAGGTGCAACTGTATTGTCCTATTGGCTTTTTGCCTATAAGAACAGTGTTTTGCAAGCACATCAAAGAATTGATTTAGTCAGTAAAGTAACTTTATTGACTAACACGATTCAATATGGAGTACAAGTAATAGTCTTATGGTTAACTCGGAATTATTATTTATATGTTCTGATTGCTATGTTTACACAGGTTTTGTCCAATATAGTAACTGCCATTGTGGCTGACAAATTGTACCCAAAATATAAAGCACATGGTAAGCTTCAAAAAGAAGAAGTAGTCGAGATTAATTGTAAAATTCGTGATTTATTTACAGCTAAACTTGGCGCAGTAGTAGTGAATTCTTCGGATACAATAGTAATTTCAGCATTCCTTGGACTTACTGTTTTAGCTGTGTATCAAAATTATTATTTTATTTTAACTGCTATTATTGGAATCGTTACAATTATTTTTTCTTCATGTACTGCAGGAATTGGAAACAGTTTGATTGTTGAGACGAAGGATAAAAATTTTAATGACCTTATAAAATTTACATTTTTGGTATCATGGATAGCAGGGATTTGTTCCAGTTGCTTCTTAGGAATTTATCAACCATTTATGATGGTGTGGGTTGGGAAAGAGTATCTACTTCCGTTTAGTGCAGTTATATGTTTGGTTATTTACTATTATATATATGAGATTAATCAATTACTAAATCTATATAAAGATGCTGGTGGGATTTGGCATGAAGATAGATTTAGACCATTGGTGACGGCTATTGTAAATTTGGGTTTAAACTTGATAATGGTACAGAGATGGGAAATTTATGGAGTGCTTTTATCTACAGTTCTTTCTATGCTGTTCGTTGGAATGCCATGGCTATTTCATAATTTATTTTCTACAATATTTGAAAGAAAATATTTGAAATGGTATATTATTAGATTATTAAAATATACAATTGTGAATGTTTTTTCATGTATACTTGTTGTAATTATTTGTCATTATATTGAGTTTGGACTTATTACTACGATTCTACTTCGGTTGGTAGTATGTATGTTGGTTCCTTTTGTTATATATTTAGTTTTTTGGAGGCATAGTGAAGAATTTAGACAATGTATTTTGCTAGTTGACAATATGACCAAAGGAAAACTGAAATTGCATAAAATTATTAAGTCAAAGAATGATATCAAAAAGGGAAAAAAATAAGAAAGAGGTATACTTAGGTGAATCATTTTTATACGGATGAAATTAATACATTGATTTTAATATCACTGCTTAAAGCACATAATATTCGTAAAATAATTGCCTCCCCAGGAACGACAAATATATCTTTTGTTGGCTCAGTTCAGTTTGATTCTTATTTTGAGGTTTATTCGGCTGTTGACGAAAGGACAGCAGGATTTATGGCGTGTGGGTTAGCAGAGGAAAGTGGTGAACCGGTTGTGCTTACTTGCACAGGTGCAACTGCTTCAAGAAATTATATAGCAGGACTTACGGAGGCGTATTATCGGCACTTGCCGATTATTGCTGTTACATCAACACAGCATACTGGAAAGGTGGGAAACTATGTTGCACAGGTAATTGATCGAAGTCAACAATTTGTGGATATGGTTAAGAAAAGTATTCAATTACCTACCATATATTCAGAAGAAGATAAGCAACATTCGGTTACATGTGTCAATGAAGCTATTCTTGAATTAACACATGGGGATATGGGACCAGTACATATTAATCTTTGTACAACATATTCTAATAATTTTAAAACGAAAGAATTACCTAAATATAGAAAAATAAGAAGGGTAGTTAATAAAGATTTTCCAAAGTTGCCAGATGGAAAGATAGGCATTTTTATTGGTGCACATGAAGCTTTTTCAGAAGAAGAAATAGAGGCTATTGATATTTTTTGCGAATGCAATAATGCTATTGTGATTTGTGACCAGATTAGTAATTACAGAGGAAAATATAGATTTTTGGCAAATTTAGTTAACAGCCAGAAATATAATTTCGGGACAAAAGAATTTGAACTAATTATATACATAGGATATATACATGGAGCCTATCTAAATTTTTGTGGAAAGAACACATGGAGAGTGAATAAGGATGGAGTTATTCGAGATCCGTATCACAATTTGACATACGTTTTTGAAATGGAAGAAATAGAATTTTTTAAGCATTATCATATACCAAAATGCGAGAACTCCATTTTGGAAGTTAGTCGAAAGGCCACTTCTGATATATTAAATAAACTTCCTGAATTGCCTTTTTCAAATATGTGGATTGCAAAAGAAACGGCACATTTAATACCTGGGGATTCAATATTGCATTTGTCAATTTTAAATACTTTAAGAGTTTGGAATTACTTTGAAACACAAAACACTGTTCTTTGTTTTTCTAATTCTGGTGGATATGGTATTGATGGATGTTTGTCATCATTTTGGGGTTCAGCTATTGCAAATCCAGATAAAGAACATTATATGATAATTGGTGATTTGTCGTTCTTTTATGATATAAATACTGTGTTTAATATTATTCCATTTAATATACATATTATGGTAATAAACAATGGTATAGGAACCGAATTTAAAAATTATAATCATAGAGCAGCAATTTTTGGTGAGGAGGCAAATAATTTTATAGCAGCGAAAGGGCACAACGGATACAAGAACTCCAATCTTGTGAAAGGGTTGTGTGAGGGACTAGGTATTTGTTATCTTTCTGCAAGTAGTAAAGATGAGTATTTAAATAATCGAGAGCGTTGGTTAGAGAAAGGAAATGGTCCGATTATTTTAGAGGCATTTACTAATGATAAAGATGAAAGTGATGCATTGCAATTGATGAATACAATTATTCAAGATACATCACTTAAAACACGTATGCGAAAAAGTATAGTTTGGAAAATGGCAAGAAAAATTATGCGAGGGGAATGATACTATGGATAAAATTAAACATATTGTATATACAGCGGATTTAGCTGATTCATCTATTTTGGAAGAATACAGTTGTGAAAAAATCTCGGTTCTTGATGCTAGGTCAGCAGTATATGTTGCTACGGGTATTGCAGCACAAAATAAAGATACTGTTTTGGTATTTGTCAATTCAAATAATTCTTCAAGAAGTGCTTTTTCTGGAATGACAGAAGCATTTTATCGAAATCTTCGGGTGATTTTAGTTACTTTGGGACAAGAGTTAAATTATAGTAAAGAATTAAATGATGTTGTAAATAGTCATTTTGTTGTTGATTCTGTTTGTGAACTTAATAAATTACTTGATTTTAAGATGCCAATGCATATAGAAATTAGTACGGAAAAAATTAACCTTAAATCGGAGCAAAGTATTTTGTTTGAACTACTGAAAATAATATTAGGAAATCAGGATTACCTTTATGTAGGACAAAATATTACATTTATAGAAGAAGAATTTCAGTGTAAAGTAGTGCGTGGTGGTATGCCGAATTGTCTAGAAGGTTCTTTGGCAAATGTTTTGGGAGCATCTTTGGCAAAAAAACGGAACAGATATATTGGTGTAGTTACGGAAGAGGAATTTATTCATGATATGAATACGCTTGGTAATATAAATATTAATGACTCTATTCTTTATATTGTTTTGTGTACTAAAGAAAATAGAGTGATTTTAGAATATGCAAGTTCTCTGGGATTTCAATGTTACCAATATGAGAACTCGAATGTAACACGAGAAATCCTTGCTAAAGTAATAAATAATGGAAAAAAAACATTGATAATGATTTGTGGAGAATAAATATGGAGATTCTGGTTTTAGGTGGAACAGGAGCTATGGGAGTTCCATTAGTAGAAAAGCTTGCAGAAAAACATAAGGTTTATGTTACGTCCAGGTCGAGAAGAGAAAGTAAAGCAAATGTGGAATATTTGCAAGGAGATGCTAAAAATGATGAGTTTTTATTATCTCTCATGAATAGGAAATATGATGTTATTTTTGATTTTATGGTCTATCAGACAGAACAATTTAGAAAGAGATTGTCAATATTGTTAGATCATACAAAACAATATTTCTTCTTCAGTTCAGCCCGTTGCTATGCGGATTCTTTAACACCTATTAGTGAGAATACACCAAGGTTGGTGGATTGTTGTAAGGATCAAGAGTATATTTCACTTGACGAATATGGAATGTCAAAAGGTAGGGAAGAAAATCTTTTGATAGGGTCTAATCGAAAGAATTGGACCATTATCAGACCTTATATTACATACAACACTTACCGACTTCAACTGGGTGTATATGAAAAAGAAAATTGGCTTAAAAGAATGCTGACGGGGAAAACAGTTATTTTTCCAAGGGATATTGCTTCAAAAAAAACATCATTGACTTATGCTTTGGATGTGATAGGGGCAGTAGAAAAGCTAATTGGAAATGAAAAAGCTTATGGTGAGGCTTTTCATATTACAACTAGTGAAAGTCATACATGGGGAGAAATATTGGAATTTTACTGTGATGAAGTGGAGAGAATTATAGGTAAGCGTCCAAAAGTTAAATATGTAGATAATTCTGAAGAACTTCAAACAGTATGGAATAAATGGCAAATTAAGTATGACAGGCTTTTTGATAGAGAATTTGATAATTCAAAGATGGAATCTATCAGTGGGAAATATCAGTACAAATCAACTTTTGAAGGATTACGTAGTTGTTTGGAAGAATTTATATCTAAACCAAAATGGTTGGAAATGAATATTGTTTATGAGGCTTGGTGTGACCGACAATGTGGTGAATGGACATCTATGAAGGAGTTTCCTAGAAAAAAGGATAAACTTAGATATTTGAAATATAGAATATTGGGATGAATAATGTTCTTATAGAAAATAATGTTTAATAAATTATCAGATTTTATTTTTTTTGTAAAACCCGGATGAAATAGATGGGTAGTCTGCTAGGTAATTTGTTTAAAATAAGAGATTTCCATGGTGATATGAAGGCGGATTTGAATATTTACAGATTGATTCAAGTAAATGTATTAAGTGTTATAGATGTATGAGCGTTTGTCCGTTTAAGGATAATGGTAAGTATAGAGGTTTTATTTAAATATTGGAGGAAAATAAATGAAAACAGTAATGCTTGTTTTTGGTACAAGACCAGAAGCAATCAAAATGTGTCCTCTTGTCAATGAACTTAAGGCAAGAGAGAATTTGAAAACAATAGTTTGTGTAACAGGTTAACATCGTCAAATGCTTGACCAAGTATTAGAAGCTTTTGGGGTTGTTCCAGATTATGACTTATCTATTATGAAAGATAAGCAAACATTATTTGATATTACTACAAATATTTTAACCAGTATTGGTGAAGTTTTAGAGGAAGTAAAGCCAGATGTTGTATTAGTTCATGGGGACACTTCTACGACATTTGTTACAGCACTTGCTTGTTTTTATAAGCAGATTCCAGTTGGTCATGTAGAAGCAGGACTTCGTACTTATAATATTTTTAGTCCGTATCCAGAAGAATTTAATCGTCAAGCGGTTTCTATTATTTCCAAATATAATTTTGCACCTACAGAGCTTTCAAAGCAAAATTTAGTAAGAGAAGGAAAAGAAGAGAGTACGGTTTATGTTACTGGTAATATAGCAATTGATGCATTAAAAACTACAGTTCGTGAGGATTATACTCATGTAGAACTTGAGTGGGCAAAAGATAGTCGTTTAATTATGATTACGGCACATCGTCGTGAAAATCTTGGAGAACCAATGCATCATATGTTTCGTGCGATTCGTCGTGTACTAGAGGAACATCCTGATGTTAAAGCAATTTATCCAATTCATATGAATCCAGTAGTTCGTCAAGCAGCAGAGGAAGAATTAGGAGATTGTGATAGAATTCATATCATAGAGCCATTAGAAGTGTTAGATTTTCATAACTTTTTAGCTCGTAGTTATATGATTCTTACAGATAGTGGTGGAATTCAAGAAGAAGCACCTTCTCTTGGAAAGCCAGTTCTTGTAATGAGAGATACAACAGAGCGACCAGAAGGAATTGCAGCTGGAACATTAAAGTTAGTTGGTACAGAAGAAGAGGTAATTTATAATAATTTTAAATTATTATTAGAAGATAAAGAAGCTTATGAAGTAATGTCAAAAGCAAGTAATCCTTATGGGGATGGTTTTGCATGTAAGAGAATTGCTGATATTTTGGAAAAATGATAAGATAATGAAAACAAATATTGTTTATAAATAGGCTATTAAACAAAGTGGGTGATTATTTCACCCACTATTGTTAATTGAAGCACTTACCTTAAATTAATCACAGTATAAAAAATGAGATTATTTAATTTGCGAGTCTTTTGTGAATTTTTTAGTATTGGTTGATTTGAAGTTTCTGGAGCTATTATTTAGTCTTTCTTCATTAATGCATGATATAAACGTTTGGATTCTAATGCATTAGTTGTTTTTTTATTCCGTTCTACTATTTGAAGTGTAAGATTTTGTTGCATTCTTTTTGCTATTGGTTT
The DNA here is from genome assembly GCA_937891165.1 of uncultured Lachnospiraceae bacterium. Classification (GTDB taxonomy): domain Bacteria; phylum Bacillota; class Clostridia; order Lachnospirales; family Lachnospiraceae; genus SIG299. The sequence goes on from CALAEX010000212.1 coordinate 17,253, forward strand.
TGTATCAACGTTTTTATTTAATCCTAGTACCCTTCCTACATAGTTTTTAACTTTAGGAGAATTAATAACTGTCGGAATTTGTTCTCCCCTTAATCCTATTTCTGCAATTTTTGATGCTTCTAGCATTTCATCTAAATTCATTGAAGCAATTAGTTTTTTGTTAGTGCTGCTAATAGGAGCTGATTTTATAGCATTAGCTTTTGCAGAGGTATTTCTTGGAACTATTCCTGCTATTGTTCTTTTTTCTATTGATGTTCTTATTCTTTTTTGATTACTTATAGGTGTATTTGTTTTTATTTTTGGCATATTATTCACCTACTTTCTTGTCAACAAGATTGACAACACCACTCAAAATATCTTTGAATGAAATTATTTCAAATTCATTTTCTTTCAAATCTTCGATTCTGTATTCAACGGCATCATCGCTTGCACGTTCTCTGACAACCACTTCTATATATTTATTTTTTACTTTTTTACTATCGATAATGTAAATTATCGGGAAAAAAGCTTCATATTCAGCAGCTGATACAATACTTCTTATTTCATTATATGTTGATTTGTTAATAACTCCACTATTAAGTTTTGCCCTAGCACCTTTTAAGATTCCAACTATATTATTTTCAATTTCTTTTGTATGTCGGTCTCCTGTTGTAATCTGTTCTAAATATCTTTTACAGATTGTTGCTGGATTTGAAGTTGGTGGTTGTTTTGATGAATTAAATTCTGTTGTACACCAAACATAATGAATATTTCCATAATATTTTTTTTCTATTTTATATGCTAATTGTGTTCCAACCGAATATAAAAATGGAGTTTTATTTACATCTAATCCCATATTTTATCATCCTTTTTTTGTTATTAGAATTTATTTATATTTTATCATAATATAATCTATTTTTCATCAAAATAATTCACAAAATATTAGGAAGTTTTTTATATAAAATAACCAAATTTTTCAAAAATCTGAATCTTAGTAGTATTTGTGTAGAATTATTAAGAAACAGAAGTTTTAGAAGAGAACTTTTTAGCCAAATTAAATAAGTCCACCACTTCTAGAGTGTAAAGTACTAAGTTACGTCTTTAGAAGTTAATAGTATAGTATGTTTTGTATATAATGTACCCTATAAGGTGGACATGACAAGCGAAAGGATTCATATGATATATTAAAAAAATAAAAGTTGACGAACTAATACTGTAGTATTATACTAGAGATAAACTAATACTATAGTATTATATTAGAGGTGTAGTATGAAACAAGATTTAATTCTTTATCATGGTTCGCAACAAATCGTTGAAACGCCGAAGTTTGGTGTAGGCAAGAGATATAATGATTATGGTCAGGGCTTTTATTGTACGGAGAATATAGAGCTTGCAAAAGAGTGGGCTTGTCATATAAAGAATGATGGATATGCCAACAAGTATATTTTGCATCTTAATGGAATGAACGTAATGCGTTTGACCAAGGGAGAGTTTAACATTTTAAATTGGCTTGCTATTTTACTTGCTCATAGAAAGTTTGATATTACTTCTCCTATTGGTAATAGTGCGAGAGAGTTTATTCTTTCTCGTTTTATGCCAGATACAACGAATATTGATATAATGATTGGTTATCGTGCAGACGATTCTTATTTTTCCTTTGCAGAAGATTTTGTGAATAATACAATTTCTTTGCGAGACTTAAATTTTGCTATGCAGCTTGGAACTCTTGGCGAGCAGGTTGTATTGATTTCTAAACGTTCTTTTAAACAGATTGAATTTGTGGAATATGAGGTTGCTGATTATCGTGAATACTATTACAAGAGGACCGAGAGAGACCAAAATGCAAGAGCTACTTATGCAAATCAGAAAAAGAGTATACAGCAACTTATGGATGATATTTTTGTTCTTGATATTATGAGGGAGGATATGAAGTATGATGACCCACGCTTACAGTCAGTTATATCTAAGTAAGGCTTCTCGTACCGTTGGAAATATGCTCCATGATGCAGTATTGGAGTTTGGTATAAATGGTGCAGATTTTTTGAAACTTTTTATCCAATCTGGTGTTGCAAAACAGTTTGAAAGTGGTAATCCTAAGTATATTGCAGGGAAAAGTGGTTTGGAATTATTTTTGGAAGTTATGGAGAAAACGACAGGTGTAAGTTATGCTGTTGATAGTATAGAGAGCTATGAGCGTAGCAACGTGTATTGGGTTGGGTGGATGTTGACACATTATCAATGGTATTCTGGTCATACTTTCAAACGTATACTAGATGTGATACCTTATAGCGAACTTATTGGACTTTATGGAACACTTCATGAGATGGATGTTCAAAAGAGTTATGAAATATTAGATGTCCATTTTGCAAAGAGTGAAAGTAAGCTGAAAACAGTTAGGAAACATTGTGGTTTGACTCAGGAAGTGCTTGCAAGGGAATCGGGTGTCTCTGTTAATACGATTAGAGCATATGAATGTAAAGGTAAAGATTTAAACAAAGCTCAATTTAACATTGTAATAAAACTTGCTAAAGCCTTAAAATGTGATACGTCTGAATTGTTGGATTAAGTTTGGATGATTGCTATATATTAAAAAAGTAAAAGTTGGTGAACTTATAATGTGGAAATAATCAAAAGGGAAGCGATGTATATGGGAATATTTTTTAATCCAGGAAATGAAGGATTTTCTTTCATGTTAAGTTCACAATTATATGTGGATAAAACAGGTTTAATAGAGTATGTAAATAGTGTTTTGGGAACAGAACAGCGTATGCTTTGTGTAAGTCGTCCGCGTCGTTTTGGAAAATCTATGGCAGCAAAGATGTTAGCGGCTTATTACAGCAAGGGATGTAATTCAGAAGAATTATTTTGTCATCTTAATATTTCACAGTTGCCTACGTATCAAAAGGAATTAAATAAACATAATGTAATTTACTTAGATATGCAATGGTTTCGTAGTGTGGCTAAGGAAAAAGGGATTTTAGGACAAGAAATTTCGTATTTACAAGCCGAAGTGATTAAAGAATTGAGAGAGCAATATCCAACGATAATAGATGATACGATGACATTGCTTTCAGAGGCATTATTTCGTATTTATTCGGTTACAAGAGAGCGTTTTATTCTTATTATAGATGAGTGGGATTGTATCTTTCGAGAAGATAAAGAGAATGTTGTACAACAAGAGAGATATCTAAATTTTCTTCGAGGTATGTTTAAAGGAATTTTGGCAGATTCTGTCATAGAGCTTGCATATATGACAGGGATTTTACCAATTAAAAAATATGGAACGCAATCTGCTTTAAATAATTTTGATGAATATACAATGTTAGACCCAACCCCAATGGAAGAATATATGGGCTTTACGGAGGCAGAGGTTCAAAATATATGCAAGCAGTATACGATGGACTTTGATAAAATGAAACATTGGTACGATGGATATGTTTTTGAAGATAATATGCATATATATAGTCCTAAGTCTGTAGTAGATGCTGTTCGTAAAAAACGTATTGGAAATTATTGGACAAAAACAGAAACATATGAAGCGTTAAAATATTATATTGAACAAAATTTTGACGATTTAAAAAATTCAATTATTTCCATGTTAGCTGGAGAAAAATGTAAGGTTAATACAAGAAAATTTCAAAATGATATGACAAATTTGAAAAGCAAAGATGATGTAATGACCCTTTTAATTCATTTAGGATATTTAGCTTATAATAGAAATTCAAAAGAAGTTTTTATTCCAAATCAAGAAGTGGCAGAAGAATTTGAAAATGCTATAGAGGATGGAGGATGGGAAATAGTATCAAATGCATTAAAAGCATCTGATGAATTATTAGAGCAGACGATTAAAAAGAATGAAAAAGTAGTAGCTCAAGGAATAGATAATATTCATACAGAAAATACTTCTATTCTTTCTTATAATAATGAACAATCTTTAAGTTGTGTTATAGCAATTGCGTATTATAGTGCAAGAAAATATTATACACTTATTAGAGAATTACCAACAGGTAATGGATTTGCAGATATCGTATTTTTGCCAAAACCACATTGTGATAAGCCTGCATTGATTGTGGAATTAAAATGGAATCGTTCAGCAAATGGAGCAATTGAGCAAATGAAGAACAAGAAATATATAAAAGCGTTAGAAAATCATGTTGGAAATGTTCTATTAGTCGGAATAAATTATGATAAAAAAACAAGAAAACATGAATGTATTATTGAAGAAGTTCAAATAAGATATTAATGTTTTTTTGTTAAAGTAGAAAAAATCCTTGACACATAAGGAAAAACAGGGTATACTTTGATTTGCCGTGCAGCTGGGGAGATAGCGGTGCCCTGTACCTGCAACCCGCTCTAGCAGGGGTGATATTCGGCCTCGGGTAGGTTTTTGTGGAGCTGCCCATCATAAGTGGTGTTGATTTTTTGGTCTTACGCAACAGTCTTTCGTGAACCGTGTCAGGTCAGGAATGGAGCAGCACTAAGCGGAATGTTCTGTGTGCCGTAAGGGTGCCGGAGAGGAGCTAACTGTGATGGTAACGTCTGGGGGAATTTATTCAAAGCCGAATGCACGGTATAAAAGAAGAAAAAGCATAGTAGAGCTGGGTGTAAATTGCACTTAGCTTTTTTTCATTTTTAAGAAAAATTTGTTATAGTATCGTAAAGAGAGGAAGATAGAAATGATTTTTGATACTCATACCCATTATGATGATAGTCGGTTTGACGTAGACAGAGAAGAATTGTTATTAGGGATGAACGAGGCGAATGTTGGTGCTATTGTAAATATGGGAGCAACCATGCAAGGGGCAAAGGATAGTGTAGCAATGGCAAAACAGTATCCTTTTGTTTATGCGGCGGTTGGCATTCATCCAGATTGTGCAAAGGATTTGAATGAAGAAGAATTTGAAGTATTACGAGTGCTTGCAAAAGAGGATAAAGTAGTAGCAATTGGAGAAATTGGATTAGATTATTATTGGGATTCTACGGAGCGAGAAGTGCAAAAGTATTGGTTTTTGCGTCAGCTTGCCTTAGCAGAGGAATTAGAGTTACCAATTGTGATTCATAGTAGAGAGGCTGCACAAGATACTTATGAGATTTTAAAGCAAGAATATGAAAAGAGAAGAACACCTTTTTGTGGGGTTATTCATTGTTTTTCTTATTCTTTAGAAGTAGCACAACAATTTGTCCAGATGGGATTTTTTATTGGCATTGGTGGAGTAGCTACTTTTAAAAATGGAAGAAAGTTAAAAGAAGTGATTGAGGAAATTCCGTTGGAGTTTTTAGTGTTAGAAACGGATTGTCCTTATTTAGCACCAGAGCCATTTCGTGGCAAGCGAAATAGTTCCGAAAAATTAAGTTATGTAGTTTCTGCGATTGCAAGGGTAAAGGGAATTACGGAAGAAGAAGTAGAGCGAGTGACTTGGGAAAATGCAAAAAAACTATATCAAATAACTATGTAATAAACAGGAAGAAGTATATCTTTAAGAACTTTCAAAGAGTTATTATAGTATTAAAATAAGGAAAGGAAGCATGTATGGCAACGTTAGGAAATCCGAAAAATACAATTGAAATTTTAAATAAGTATCAATTTATGTTTCAGAAACGATTTGGACAAAATTTTTTAATTGATACGCATGTGTTAGAAAAGATTATTGGGTCTGCACAAATTTCAAAAGAAGATATGGTGTTAGAAATTGGACCGGGTATTGGAACAATGACACAGTATCTTTGTGAAAATGCAAGAGAAGTAGTTGCAGTAGAAATTGATAAAAATTTAATACCAATTCTTGAGAATGATACATTAGTGGAATATGACAATGTGACTATTATCAATGAAGATATTTTAAAGGTAGATTTAAATGCATTAGTGCAAGAAAGAAATGATGGAAAGCGGATTAAAGTAGTAGCTAATCTTCCTTATTATATTACAACGCCAATTATTATGGGACTATTCGAAGCGAAAGTACCACTAGAAAATATTACAGTTATGGTACAAAAAGAAGTGGCAGACCGTATGCAAGCAAAGCCAAATAGCAAGGATTATGGAGCGTTGTCATTAGCAGTACAATATTATGCAAAGCCTTATATTGTAGCGAATGTACCCCCAAATTGTTTTATGCCAAGACCAAATGTAGGTTCTGCGGTGATTCGCTTGACATTGCATGAACAGCCACCAGTACAAGTAGAAGATGAAAAATTTTTATTTGCAATCATTCGTGCGGCTTTTAATCAAAGACGAAAGACGTTAGTCAATGCATTAACTAATGCAAGTGAATTACAATTAACAAAAGAAGTAGTACAAACAGCCCTAGAGCAGATGAATTTGTCTGCCACAATACGTGGAGAAGCATTATCTTTAGAGCAGTTTGCACAGTTATGTAAGAGACTAAGAGATAACAATTAAAGTAAAGTTCTTTAAAAATAAAAGGAGTAGTTATGGAATATACCCTATATTGGAATAATGACGAAGAAGGATTACTTACTTTTTTTGACTATGATAAAACAGAGTGGTTGTGTTTTGATATCTTTGTGTTAGGAGAAGAAGCAGAACTTGTGATAAATCGTGGCAGTATTGTGGATAAGTTTAAGCAATTAAATTCGATAAGTGGAAAACTTTTAGATAGATTAGAAGATTGTGTTTGGAAGGCTTGTTCTCTTTTGTGGGATAGAGGAATGGAAGAAGTATTTTTTGTGGAGAAACAAGGTGAACCGTTGATGCACGCATTGAAGGAAGCAGATGTGATAGAACCTGCTTATAGAGAATATATGATGAAACGAAGTTTTTCTGCAGAGGATTTGTTACAGAATTCTTTAGAAGAGATGGAGATAAGGGAAGAAGAAGATAGTTTTATTTGTGAAAATAAAGAGGGAAGTTTTTTCTGTCGGTTGTTACCTTATCAAGAAGAGAATAGTTTTTATCTTTATGAAGTGGAAGTGCTAGAAGCTGTGCGAAATAGAGGAATTGCGACCACTTGTTTAAAACAGTTATTTTCCGAATTAGTAAAGAAAAATAAAGAAGTTACAATTTATTTACAAGTAGGTTCTTATAATGAAGTAGCAGTGCATTTGTATCAAAAACTAGGGTTTGAACTCGTCGAGGAAATTTGTTACAATGTGATAAAAGAGTGAAGAAAGGGTTGTCACATGGGGCGAAAAAAGCAAGAATTGACACAAGATGAAAAGTATATGAAAGAAGCTATTCGTCAGGCGAAAAAAGCAGAAAAGCTGATGGAAGTACCGATTGGTTGTGTCATTGTATATAAGGATAACATTATAGCAAGAGGTTATAATAAGCGAAATTTAAAGAAGACAACGCTTGCTCATGCAGAGATTATTGCGATTGCCAAGGCAGGGAAAGTAATTGGAGATTGGCGGTTAGAAGATTGTACGATGTATATTACATTAGAACCTTGTCAAATGTGTGCAGGTGCGATTGTACAAGCAAGGATGAAGCGTGTAGTTATTGGCAGCAAAAATGCAAAGGCAGGTTGTGCAGGTTCTGTTTTAAATTTATTGCAAGAAGAGCGTTTTAACCATCAAGTAGAGTTAACAGAGGGAGTTTTAGAAGAAGAGTGTTCTTTATTGCTTCGAGATTTTTTTAAAGAGCTTCGTAAGACAAAAGCATTGCAAAAGATGGGATAAAGCCATTTTCATTCATTAAAAATTGTGTTATACTAAGAGTAGATTACGGTTTTGTGCTCTTAGGGAGGAAAGAAATATGAGTTTTGAGATAAAAGCAAATACTATCAATTCGATTGAAAAAGGAACGACTATTTTTCGGGAGAATGAGCCAGCATCTTATGTATGTGTTTTAATTAAAGGTAGTATTTTAGTAAAAAATGATTTTGCAAAAATGCTTCTTCCAGTGGGAAGCTTTTTTGGAGTTTGTGATTTATCTAAGGGACATTATATTGCGGAATATATTGCAGCAGAAGATAGCGTTTTGTATGCATTTGTTGTAAAGGATAAAGCAATGCTTCGAGTAATGCTTGGAGAAAATAATAAAGATTATCGTGGTCTTATGATAAATACGATGACAAGATATTTTTATGAATTATCAAGGGCAAATAAGGAGTATTATAAATTAGCTAGTGAATTATATCAGTTATCCAAAGATAGTTATACAAAGTATAAAGAATTTTGTAGGGAAGCAGGAGAGGGAATGAATTTTTTGCCAACATTAGAAATAGCTTCTCCTTATCAAAAAAAGTCTCTAAAAGAAAGAAAAGAAATGCTATACTATGGAGAGTTAGCAAGAGTCCCTTTGGAAGTACAAAAAAACTTTTTTGGTTGTGGAATTGAATTAACAATGTTCCATGCAAAAGAATTGACAGAGTTAATTACAGTTGTTTCAGAGGGTACTAAAGAGGTTTGTGATTATGTATTAAAATATTTTTTTGCTTTATATCAAAACGGCTCGCAAAATCTTTTGCTATATTTAATAAAGCTTGCAAATGAAACAAATAAAAAAAATCGTCCATTGCATGGTTTGCAAGCATTAATTGATAAGTTAATAGAAGAATTTCATCGAATCAGTGAAATTTTACTTCGATGTATGGGAAATCTTCCAGAAATTGATAAAGAGCGTATCCAGAAGATGTATACAGCATTTTTAAATAGTGAAGATTATGTGGAGGAGAAAGGTAAAGATGACCTTTCGGATGAGGAAATTTGTCGTAGTTTAAAGGGAACATTACAGCAATTGTTGAATTTTTCAGAGTTGCCAAAAGAGAAAACAGAGAGTTTTGTGCAGGCAATCCAACAATTTGTAGTAGCAAAAGATAGAATGTCTACAGAGGACAATTTCCGTGCATTACGCCGTCAGATTGCAGATGGTTTTTATTTGTTATACCGTACCATCTTTTTGAAGACGTTAGAGGAAGAAGAAAGTTCATTACCAAAAGTGGTAGAATTATTTTTAAACTATGGGTTTACAGATGAGCGTTTATTGTTGAAGGAACAGATTGTAGAATTATATCGTTTGCGTGTCTCTACGCGTCATTCCTATCATTGTACGATATTTACAATTCCAGAGTGGTTACGTGCTGTATATGAGGGAAAGCGACAGCCGTCCAAAAATGAATTTGATTTAGAGTATACAGAAGTGCTTCGTGAACGAAAAAAATTAGGCGAAATTACAGCCGAAGAAGAAGCAAGACAAGCTTCCAACCAAATGTTGAAATTAGAGCATGAAATTCAAAATATGTTCCGTTATAATCATCGTTTGGTTAATGGTCAGCCAAGTATTTTTGTTCCTGTATTATGTAGTGAGCAAATGATGAGTGGTCCAGGACGAGCGTTAGTAAGTAAAGACCGTATTGGTCAAACAATAGAAAAATATCGAGAAATTGATTTTTCTGTTTTCTATCGAGAATTAAATTATGCAGATGCCAATTATCATATTGAAAAAGAACAAGTCATGAAGGAAATTGTTCCTGATATTATTTTATTTCCAACGTATGGACAAAAGGCAATTATGTGGCAGGAATTAAGTTGTAAGAGAAGAGACTGGGCAGGTAGATTTTTATTCCCGATTATGATGGATGGTTCTGTAGATGATTTAATAATTAAAACATTTGGACGTTTTCGTTGGGAACTGTGTCGTACAATGCAAGGTAGTTCTTGGAATAATATACAATATCGTTCTCTTACTTCGGAATATTCGGATTATATTCAGTTTTATAAAAAGAATAAGGATATTTCAGAGGAACGAAAAGAAAAGGTGAAGCAGCAGATTTCAAAAGCTAAAAATAGTACAAGAGAAGTATTTGTACAAGATTATGAACTTTGGATAAAGGCAGAATGTATGGGAGCAATGCGTTTAAATAAAGTATCGAGAGAGATTCTTGCAATGTATTGTCCGTTTAATGCAAATATTCGTGCCACATTGGAAACTCAGCCAGCGTTTGTTGATGCGATAGCACGTTATAAGAGAGAACGTCAAAAGAAAGTAAAAGAATTGGAATTTAAGTATCATATGTATACAAATAAACAGGGAATTGAATTAACACAGCCATTACAAGATAATTTAGAGTTTTATAAAAAGTAGAGTAGTATAATCAACTTGGATACGCTTATCCGAGAGAAAGAAACAAATGGAGGAAAGGAATGAAAGAATGGCTTTATTTGATTTTGGAAGTAAAAAGAAATTTGAAGAACTAAAAAAATGTCTGGATGAGGAAAATTATGATGCAGCAGTCGTAATAGCAGATAAAATTTCATTACATAAAGCAAAATCTATTTCCGAATTGAATTTACTCGGAAAAGCGTATAAGCAACATGACGATTTTCTTTTGGCAAAAGATTTTTTTGAACGTTCCTATGAACAACGATGTTCTCGTACGGTTTTAATGGATTTAATGGATTGCTGTTTACAATTAAAAGATGTAGAGAGTACAGAACGTTATTTTAATGAATATCAGAAATTAGTGCCAGAAGATAAAGTAACACAATATAAATATCGTTATGAGATTGAGAAGAAAAAAGGTAGAGACCGAAATCTTTTAATTATGATTTTAGAAGAATTAAAGGTGTTAGAGTATCTAGAAGAATATGCTTACGAGTTAGCAAGACAATATCATGAAGCAGGAAGAAAGCAAGAATGCATCAATGAATGTAAAGAAATTATTTTATGGTTTGGTGTTGGCGATAGTGTGGAACGTGCAAGGATACTTCTTGCATATTATAGAGGAGAGATTAGTTTAGATGAAGTACAATCGGAGGGCAAATATCGTCCAAAGCAGTATCAAGAACCAGTCGTAAATACAGAGGAACAAGAAATTGATGGGTGGATTGCTAAAAAAGCGGAAAAATTGCGAGAAGAAGTAAGAAAAATTGAGGAAGATGTTAACTTTCGAGATGAAGTAAGGAAAGCGGAAGAAGCAGCAAGAGCAAGAGAAGCAGCAAGGCGTGCAAGTGAGATAAAAAGAGTAAAGGAAGAAGCAAAGCGTGCAGAGGAATTAAAGAAAGCACAAGAAGCAGAAAAAGAAAAAAAACGAGAAAAAGAAGCAAAGTATGCGGAAGAATTAAAAAAGGCAAAAGAAGAAGCAAAACGTGCAGAAGAAGTAAGACGTGCAGAGGAAATCGCAAGGTCAAGAGAAGAATTAAAACGAGCAGAAGAGGCAGTAGCTAGAGCGAAGGAAGAAGCAAGAAGAGTAGAAGAAACGATAAAAGCAAAAGAGGAAATAGGATATGTGAAAGATACGGAAGCTACAGACACGGAGCAATCCCAATCCATGCTGACAGAATCAGAGCAAGAGTTAGTGTCGCAAGAATGGACGAAAGAAATAGCAGCAGAAGTAGAGGAAGTATTTTTAGAGGAATCCATCAAAGAGCAAGAAACTATTTTTTCTTTACCAATGGGTGAGGTGGAAATTTCTAAAGTAGAACATGAGGAATTAGTAAAGCTGTTACAGAAAAAACAAGTTTCTCTTTCTGAGATTTTAAAAAGTTTTGGAAGAGTAGAGAGTATAAAACAGCAGGTGATTCATAGTTTGGATATTTCATTAAAAACAAAAGAAAACTCTTATTTTCTTTTGATGGGTGAACCTAAGTCAGGTAAAACAACATTGGGATTGTCTATGATTCGATTGTTATTTGAACTTGGCTTAGTATCCTATGACCGTACGGCTACCATTGATGCTTTACAATTAAATCAAATTTCATTAAAAGCATATGGAAATCAACTTAGAAATTGCAATTTAATTATTGAACATGCAGGAAGTATGACGGAAAAAACAGTAGAAAGTTTAATTGCATTTTTTAGAGAGAATAAAGAGAAAAATTGTTTAATATTAGAGGATTCTGAAAATAAAATAAAAGCCATGGTAACAAAAGAAAAAGATTGGTCTGTGTTATTTTATAATCAAGTCGTATTACCAGAATATACAACAGAGGAATTGGTTGGATTTGCATACGATTATATCACAAAAGAGGACTATAGCATAGATAGTATAGCCGCTAAAGTCCTCCGTGATAAGATTGATGAGATTGTAAAAACTCATGGAAAGGAATCGTCATTATTTTATGTGATGCAATTGACTAAACAAATACTTTCTCGTGCGGAACAAAGAGTTAGTAATGTGTTGCTTGGAATGGTATCACAAGGAAAAATTCAGATAGGAAATTATCTGATTGTTCTTAAAGAAGATATTTTGTAATGATATTATACTCTAAATTGTAGTGCAATATCAGATTTTAATGTTTGGCCGCCAACGGAGCGTACTCTTTTAGAAATATTAAGTATATAGGAAGAATCCTTAGCGTAGGATTCGAGAGGTTCTATTTCAATTTCGTTGGTTTGTGGATTGTAATGAACGGCTGTCTTTAAAGGACGATTGGAAGTATCTGTTACATATAAATTCATATTATTGATGCTGGCGGGGTCAAGGGGGGCGGTAAATTTTACGCGCCAGACAAATTTTCCTGTTTTAAACTTTAAATTTTGTTTGACTTTTCCTTCCATTTCACTTGGAATAGATTCAAAATTGATGAAATTCATATGACGCATCTCCTTTTTTAGTGTTATTATTATTATATTAACATATTCTTTGGAGTTTGAACAGAGAGGAAAAAAATATTATTGGAGAAACACTAGGGATTATAACAGAAATGCTCGGAAATTAATTATAAAAAATGCTTTACAAATGGGAAAGAATAAAGTATATTTACTTGGTATTAATTAGTTTTACAATGAAGTTATATAATGGAATGAAAAAATAAAAATGATAGAATATAGTATTTGGTTTTGACCGAGGTGTAAAAAATGGAACAATATATAATTAAAGGTGGTACACCACTGGCAGGAGAAGTAGTAATTAGTGGAGCAAAAAATTCAGCACTTGGTATTTTGGCTGCGGCTGTGTTAACAGAAGAAACAGTATGTATTAAAAATTTACCGAATATTCGAGATATCAATGTATTGTTACAGGCAATTGAAGGAATCGGTGCGAGAATTCAACGTATAGATGAACATACGGTTATGATAAATAGTGCTAATGTACATCCTATGGCAGTGGATGATGAGTATATTAGAAAAATCAGAGCATCTTATTATTTGATTGGTGCATTGCTTGGTCGTTTCAAAAAAACTCAGGTAGTGCTTCCTGGAGGATGTAATATTGGAAATCGCCCAATTGACCAGCATATTAAAGGGTTTGAAGCACTAGGTGCTAGTGTTGCAATTCAGCATGGTATGATTATTGCAGAGGCAGCTAAGTTAACAGGCAGTCATATTTATTTGGATATTGCTAGTGTAGGTGCTACGATTAATATTATGTTAGCTGCTTGCTTGGCAGAAGGTCAGACAATTTTAGAAAATGCAGCGAAAGAACCACATGTAGTAGATGTTGCAAACTTTTTAAATAGTATGGGGGCAAATATTAAAGGTGCTGGTACAGATGTGATTCGTATTACAGGAGTAAAGAAATTGCATGGTAGCACATATTCGATTATTCCAGACCAAATTGAGGCAGGAACATTTATGTTAGCTGCGGCAGCAACAAGAGGGGATATTACAATTCGTAATGTTATTCCAAAACATTTAGAAGCAATCTCTGCAAAATTAGAAGAAATAGGGGCATTTGTAGAAGAATTTGATGATTCTGTTCGTGTGGTAGCAACAAAGCGGTTAGGTCATACCCATGTAAAGACATTGCCTTATCCTGGTTTTCCAACCGATATGCAGGCTCAGATTACAACATTGCTTGCATTATCAGAAGGCACAAGTATTGTAACAGAGAGTATGTTTGAAAGTCGTTTTAAATATGTGGATGAATTAGTTCGTATGGGTGCTTCCATTAAAGTAGAAGGAAATACGGCAATTATAGATGGTGTAAAAGGAGTAACAGGAGCTACGGTTTGTGCTCCTGATTTAAGAGCTGGAGCAGCACTTGTCATTGCAGGTTTAGTAGCAGAAGGTTTTACGGTAGTAGAGCAGATAGAATTCGTAGAACGTGGCTATGAAAATTTTGAAGGAAAACTATGTAAATTAGGGGCAAACATTGAAAAGATTGATATGAAAGATGAAAAATCGTTTCAAAAATTCAAACTTCGTGTAGGCTAAAAATATAAAGAAAAGGTTCGCTGTTGTTTAGCGAACCTTTTGTATTTTGTAAAATTATAAATATTTCTTTAATGTTTCTACTTTATCAAGTGCTTCCCATGGTAAGTTAAGGTCATTTCTTCCAAAGTGACCATAAGCGGAAGTCTGCTTGTAAATAGGTCTTCTTAAATTGAGCATTTTAATAATTCCAGCTGGTCTTAAATCAAAGTTTTCACGAATAATAGTTTCTAATTCTGCTTCGGATTTTACACCAGTACCAAATGTATCTATCATAACAGAAGTAGGCTGTGCTACACCGATTGCATAAGAAAGCTGAATTTCACAACGCTTTGCAAGTCCTGCTGCCACTAAATTCTTAGCTACATAACGTGCAGCATAACAAGCGGAACGGTCTACTTTTGTACAGTCCTTACCAGAAAATGCACCGCCGCCATGTCTTGCATAGCCACCATAAGTATCTACGATAATTTTACGACCTGTTAAACCACTGTCACCATTTGGACCACCAATAACGAAACGACCAGTTGGATTGATAAAGAACTTTGTAGTTGCATCAATCATATGTGCTGGAAGTACAGGCTCAAATACATATTTTTGAATATCTTCATGAATTTGTTCTTGTGGAATTTCAGGTGCGTGTTGTGTAGATAATACAACTGCATTGATATGCACAGGTTTTCCTTCTTCGTCATATTCTACGGTTACTTGAGATTTTCCATCTGGACGAAGATATGGGAGGGTACCATCTTTTCTTACTTTTGTTAATTGTCTTGTTAATTTGTGTGCTAAGGAGATTGGATAAGGCATATATTCTTCTGTTTCGTCAGTAGCATAACCAAACATCATACCTTGGTCACCAGCACCGATTGCTTCAATGTCAGCATCTGTCATTTT
>CALAEX010000213.1 GCA_937891165.1 uncultured Lachnospiraceae bacterium
TCTGGAATTTCCATCTTTGCATTTTCAATAATCTTTTCAATAACAGCTTCTTCTTTTACATTCTTTGCTTCTTTTTCTTTTCTGCTAAGAAGATTTGCCTTTACATCATTCTTGTATTCTTCTAACGTATCAAATTCAGAAACATCCTGTGCAAAATCATCATCTAATTCTGGAAGTTCTTTTACTTTGATTTCATTAATTTTTACCTTAAATACTGCTGGCTTACCTGCTAAATTTTCTGCATGGTACTGTTCTGGGAATGTAACATTTACATCTACTTCATCACCGATGTTCTTACCAATTAACTGTTCTTCAAATGTATCAATGAAGGAATGAGACCCTATAGTCAAAGAATGATTTTCACCCTTACCACCTTCAAATGCAACACCATCACAGAAACCTTCATAATCAATAACAGCAATATCGCCATTTTCTACTGCTCTGTTATCCACTGTAACCATTCTAGAATTCTGTTCACGTACTCTGTCTAATTCTGCATTGATTTCTTCTTCTGTTACTTCTACTGTTAACTTTTCTACTTCAACACCTTTGTACTGACCAAGTTCTACTTCTGGCTTTACAGCTACTTCTGCTGTGAAAATAAAATTTTCGCCTTTGCCAATCTGAACAACATCAATTTCTGGTCTAGAAACGATATCAAGACCACTTTCTGTTGCTGCTTGTGCATATGCATCAGGAATTAAATCATTTGCTGCATCTTCAAAAAATACACCTGCACCATACATCTTTTCGATGATATTTCTTGGAGCTTTTCCCTTACGGAATCCTTGAACGTTGATTTTATTCTTATTCTTCTGATATGCCTTTTCACATGCTTTGTCAAATTTTTCTGCACTTACCTCGATTGTAAGCTTTACCATGTTCTTTTCTAAGTTTTCTACTTTAAAGCTCATTAAAAAATTTCCTCCTTAAACCTCTTGACAAGTACCAATATTTTCATACCTGTCCACAATACTGTATAGTATAACATATTTCTTTTCAAATTACTAGAAGTTTTTTTCAGTTCAATTACATAAAACAATTACACAAACTTTTGTAATACTTTTACAATATCGTCTACTACTTCGTTACAAAGTTCCATACTGCTTGCTTCTGCCATAACACGAATCACAGGTTCTGTACCGCTTTCACGTAATAAAATACGACCATCGCCTGCAAGTTTTGCTTCCCCTGCCTTTACTGCTTCTTGAACTTCGGCATCCTCTCTTGCTTCTTTTTTATCTCTGACACGAACATTTTTCAATACTTGTGGATAAGTCTTCATATCCTTTAATAACTCAGATAATGGCAATTTTTTCTCTAACATAACTTCCATAATCTTTAAAGAAGTTAAAATACCATCTCCTGTCATGGCATGTTTACTGAAAATAATGTGACCTGAATTTTCTCCGCCAAGAGCATGATTGTTTTTCATCATATTTTCAAATACATATTTGTCGCCTACTTTTGTTTGTTCATAAGCAAGTCCTGCTCTATCTAAGGCTTTATAAAGTCCTATATTAGACATTACTGTAGTAACAACTGTGTTGTTATTCAATTGTCCACATTCTTTCATATAGCAACCACATAAATACATAATCTTGTCACCATCAATTAAATTACCTTTTTCATCCACAGCAAGACAACGGTCTGCATCACCATCATAAGCAAAACCTACCGCTAACTTATTTTCTACTACAAATTTTTGCAAATGTTCGATATGAGTAGAACCACAATTCGTATTGATATTTAAACCATTTGGCTCATTGCTCATTACATAAGTTTTTGCTCCGAGTGCATCAAAAACACCTTTTGCAATAGTAGTTGCAGAACCATTTGCCAAATCTAAGCCAACACGAATGTCTTGAAAAGAACGAGTTGCTAAAGAAATTAAATGACCAATATAACGGTTTCTTCCCATTGCATAGTCTACGGTTCTACCAATATTTTCTTTCTTTGCAAAAGGAAGTTCTCCCATTTCTCCATCCATATAAGCTTCAATCTGAGCTTCTACTTCTGCTTCTATCTTATAACCAAGACCATTGATGACTTTAATTCCATTGTCATAAAATGGATTATGACTTGCTGTAATCATAATACCACAATCAAAATCCTCACTCTTTACTACATAAGACACACTTGGCGTTGTTGTTACATGTAATAAATAAGCATCTGCACCACTTGCAGTTAAACCTGCTACTAAAGAATATTCAAACATATAACTAGAACGTCTTGTATCTTTTCCAATCGCTACTTTTGCTTTATGGTCTTTTCCATAATACCAGCCAAGAAAACGACCTACTTTATACGCATGTTCTACGGTTAGAGTTTCATTTGCTTCTCCTCTAAAACCATCTGTTCCAAAATACTTACCCATACTTTACCTCGATTCATTTATTTATATTAGTCAAGCAGATATTCGTAATCCGCTTCGCTACTTACTCATAACCGAATAGCTACTATCGTAGCTTGTCAGATGGAGCTTATAAGCTCCACCTGACACAAATAAGTCCCTAACCCACCACTTAATACTCTACGCATTTAAATTGGGGACTTATTTAATTCGGTTAAATAATTACATTTTTGTTGCAATCATTTCATCGTACTATAATATACGTTATAGAAAATCAAACTGTCAATCTTTTCTTTGCATAATCGCTAATTTTTTTAACATAAATTTATATTCTCACACATAACAATAATAATAACAAAGCAGGATTGGTTTCTTTATGTCTGGATTTCTTTCTTTTTTACAGCATATAAACAGCTTCTTATGGGGTGGTCCATTGCTCCTGCTACTTTGCTTTACCCATGGATATTTTTCATGGCGTACTCATTTTATTCAAAAAAAACTTCCAAAAGCTCTCCAATTCTCTATAACAACAAAGAAAGAAAATTCAAAACCAAACAACCATGGATTAGGTTCTTTTGCCTCTTTAGCAACTACGCTTGCCGCCACTCTTGGCACAGGAAATATTATTGGAATTTCTACTGCGATTGCTTTTGGTGGACCCGGAGCCGTCTTTTGGTGCTGGATGACTGGTGTATTTGGTATGGCAACTTCTTATGTCGAATGTTATCTTAGTCTATACTTTCGCAAAAAACGAGCAGACGGCAGTTTCCATGGTGGTCCTATGTACCTCATGAAATATCAATTAAACCGACCAAAATTAGCTACCTTCTATGCTTATCTATTACTTGCTTCTTCTTTTTGTGTTGGTTGTTCTACCCAAAGCCAAGCAGTAACAGAGACATTACATACTTTATTTCATATTCCTAAATTCATAAGTGGTATTTTACTCGCCATTCTCATTGGACTTGTTTTACTAAAAGGACTAAAAGGAATTGGTACTGTTTGTACTTTTCTAGTACCTGCGATGGGATTTTTTTATTTATTTGCCTGCATTATTTTACTTTTCTTTCATATGGAGTACCTTCTGGATGCACTTAAACTAATCCTTTCCTCCGCTTTTTCTTTTTCTTCAATTTCTGGAGGTATTCTTGGCAGTTCCTTCCTCCTTTCTGCCAGATATGGGATTGCCAGAGGGCTTTTTACCAATGAAGCAGGACTTGGTTCAGCTCCCGTCACTGCTGCCAACAGTGACGGAGAAGCGAACCAACAAGCCCTTGTTTTAATGAGTGCTACCTTTTGGGATACCGTCGTTATGTGTGGAATCACGGGACTCGTGATTGTCAGTGCAGGACTCTCTATACCAGAACTCTTTACCACCTACTCCCCCGGAGATTATACATTTGCTGTCTTCTCCTGCCTTCCCTTTGGTGCACAAATCCTTGCCATCTCTATTGTATTCTTCGCTATGGCTACCTTACTCGGCTGGTCCTTTTTCGGAGAAAAAGCGACAGAATTTTTATTTGGTATCGAACCAATAAAAACCTATCGCTTTCTCTACTGCTGTATGATATTTGTCGGCTCTCAAATGACACTTTCCCTCGTTTGGGAACTCAGTGACTTTCTCAACGCCCTTATGATTCTCCCTAATATACTCAGCTTATTTCTACTACAAAAATATCTCCCTAAAAACTAAATTTTCATCACTATCTAACTATAACATATCTTCGGCGAAAGCCTTACTCTACTTTATATCTGACAAGGACCGTTTAGAAACGGCAGTCCTTGGCGAGGTCTTTTCGAGCCTAGTACTGCTCCGTTTCGCCACGAGCGAGAGCGTGTCCTAGAAGATATAAAGTAGAGTAGGCTCCCTCAACATTCTTTATTTATACTGTATAGCTTTCGATATTTGATTCGCACATTCTGCACTTACTAGTACTCGAACCAATTCTAAAGCAAAGTCTATTGCCGTACCAAGTCCTTTGGATGTAATAAACTGTCCATCTGTTACAACACCCTGAGCTAGTACTGTTGCTCCAATTAGTTCTTCCTCAAATCCCGGATAACACACTGCCTGTTTTCCTTCTAACATGCCATTAGAACCAAAAACCGTTGGTGCGGCACAAATCGCAGCTAAATACTTTCCTGCTTCTTGATAAGAAAACAACACCTTTCTCAATTCCTGATGTTCCTTTAAATGGGTTGTACCTGGCAATCCTCCCGGAAGCACTATCATATCTCCATCCATATAATCAGATGCACCAAATACCTCATCTGCTGCAATACCAATCTGATGAGAACTTATAATGTGTTTTCTTCCCATAATCGAAACAGTAACTACCTCTACTTTTGCACGACGAAGTAAATCAATTGCTGTCAATGCCTCTACTTCTTCTGTGCCGTCCGCTAAAAATACATATACTTTACTCATACTGCTCTCCTTTTAGTCTAATTCTTTTACGCCTGTATATAATTCATAATAACGTCCACCCATTGCTAACAATTCGTCATGTGTTCCACGTTCAATAATATTTCCCTGCTCTAATACCATAATCGCATTAGAATTACGCACGGTAGACAAACGGTGTGCAATGACAAATGTTGTACGATTCTTCATCAAACGGTCCATACCATGTTCAATGTGACGCTCGGTTCTTGTATCGACCGAACTTGTTGCTTCGTCTAATACTAAAATTGGAGCTTTGGAAATAGCAGCTCTTGCAATATTAAGTAACTGTCTTTGACCTTGACTTAAGTTTGCACCATCGCCCTCTAACATCGTATCATAACCATTTTCTAGACGCATAATAAAGGAATGTGCACTTGCTACTTTTGCTGCTGCTTCTACTTCTTCATCTGTAGCATCCAAACGACCATAACGAATATTTTCTCTTACTGTTCCTGTAAACAAATGCGTATCTTGTAATACCATGGCAATATTCTGACGAAGAAAATCTCGTTTATAGTCTCTAATATTGATTCCATCAATTGTAATTTCGCCCTCTTGAATATCATAAAAACGATTTAAAAGATTCGTAACGGTTGTCTTTCCTGCACCTGTAGAACCTACAAACGCAATCTTCTGACCTGGTTTTGCATAAAGAGAAATGTTCTTTAAAATCTTCTTTTCTGGATTATATCCAAATGTTACATTAGTCAATTTTACATTTCCTTCAATCTTTTCTGGATCTTTTGCATTTGCTACATCTGGTTCTTCTGGAGCTTCGTCCATCATCTTAAATACTCGCTCTGCACCTGCTAAAGCAGAAAATACCGTATGCATCTGCATGGAAACTTCATTGATTGGACGAGCAAACTGCTTGGAATAGTTTACGAAAATAGAAAGACCACCAATATCAAACTTTCCAAGAGCACATAAAATACCACCAACTAAAGCAGTTAAAGAATAACTAATCTGGCTTAAATTACCCATGACAGGTCCCATAATACCACCTACAAAGGAAGCACGAATTTGTTTATTCTTTAAATCCTCATTTAATTCATTAAATTCTTCAATTGTTTTTTCTTCATGGCAGAATACTTTAATTACTTTTTGACCCGTAACAGCTTCTTCTACATAACCATTGATTGCACCAATTGCCGCCTGCTGTTGAGAATAAAAACTACGACTACGTTTTGCAATCGTTGCACCTACAGTACTAAGCAACGGTACTGCTACAATCGTTACCAAACTTAAAATTGGACTTGTATATACCATTAAGCTCAACGTTCCAACTAAAGTAATTACCGCAGAAATTAAATGTGGAATTGTATTATTTAACATTTCACCAACGGCATCTAAGTCATTTGTATAGCGGCTCATTAAATCACCATGATTATTCGTATCAAAGAAACGAATTGGAAGTCGTTGCATCTTTCCAAACAATTCATTTCTCATATTTCTAAGAGCACGTTGAGAAACCGTTACCATAATTCTCGATTGTAAATAAGAACAGATAACACCAAATGCATATACTGCTAACATAAATAAAATACCTTGCATTAAAGCAGCCAAACCATCTGTTAAAATTTTCTCTGCTACACTAGTCGATTCTGCTGCCATATACTTTTTGGCATTCTCAGCTAAATCGTTAATAATTGGACGTAACATATAAGAACCAAGCAAACTACAAGCAGTATTGATTAAAACACAACATAATACAACTGCTAATAATGGTACGTCATTTCTAATATAACTAAATACTCGAAGCACGGATTCTTTTGTATTCTTTGGTTTACCACCAGGACCTTGCATTCCTCTTGGACCGCCACCAGGACCCATTGGAGGTCTTGCACTGTTGTTTGTGTTTGCTGCTGCCATTATGCACTCGCCTCCTTTTCTTCCTGAGAAATACAAATCTCATGATATGTTTTACAATCTTTAAATAATTGTTCGTGTGTTCCTTCTCCCACGATTTTACCTTCATCTACTACTAAAATACGGTCTGCATCTTTCACAGAAGAAATTCTTTGAGCAATAATAATCTTTGTTGTATCTTTTAATTCATTATCAAATGCCTTACGAATTCTACGTTCTGTTGCTGTATCTACGGCACTTGTACTATCATCCAAAATTAAAATCTTTGGCTTCTTCAATAATGCTCTTGCAATACAAAGACGCTGTTTTTGTCCACCAGATACATTGACACCACCCTGACCTAATTCGGTTTCATATTTATCAGAGAAATGACTAATAAAATTATGTGCCTGTGCTCGTTCTGCTGCTGCGACAATTTCTGCTTCGGTTGCGTTTTCATCGCCCCATTTTAAATTATCCATAATTGTTCCAGAGAATAACACATTTTTCTGAAGCACCAT
>CALAEX010000214.1 GCA_937891165.1 uncultured Lachnospiraceae bacterium
CATCCAAATTTGGGAAAATATTTTATGGAACGGTAAATAATGTAGAAGCACAAATTTCGGAGAAAGATAGTAAAAAGTTTGCCTATCAAAAAGGATTTTTATTTTATTTGACAAAGGAGGGAGTAGAGCGTATCGGAATTGATGATTTGATTCGAGGAAATACTCCAATTCGTATGTTACTTCCATATGAAAATATGAGAGAACCTTACGATAATGGATATTTAATAGAGAAAACGATTCTGGGACCAGAAAATTATGCCTTAAAAGTATTAGCACAGGACTCCGATTTTGATATGTATTTATTAGAAAGCAGAGAGGATATTTCTTATAATATTAAAGAAAAAGGAGCATTTTATGCATTAAATGATGTAGAGGGAGTACAGGAGTATTTGGATGCTTGTTTCCCTTACATTAAAGAAGTAGCTACGAATGAAGAGGGTGATATTTGGATGATTCCTGTGGAACCTTCGATAACTAACTTATTGTATCATAAGGAATATAATGAGAAAGAAAATATAGATTTGTCTAGTATGGATTTTTTAGAGTTTTTATCTTTTGTAGAGGAAGTAGAAGCAAAAGAATCAGAAAAAGGCTCCATTTCTACGTATATGTTAGTAGAGAATATGTTTTTTCAGTATTTAAGTGTATATGATAGTTTTGATACGGATGAATTTCGGAAGTATGCAAAGCAGTTAAAGCAAATGGAGGAAAATACAGGTAGACTTGTGGGTGAGATACCTTATATAACTTCTGTTAGAAGGGTAAGTCATATAGATGATGACCCTGCTTATACACAAGAAGAATTACAAAAAATTCCTTATTTTTATTATGAGATTGAGCTTTATTTATATGGTTTTTTAAGGCAAAGGGATAACTTGGGTAATTCAGATATTATAGGCATGACTAATGTACCACGTATAGCTGAAGAAGTTGGGAATGTAGGAATATTAACTCTTCTTTGTGTGAATCCAAAGTCTAAAAATTTGGATTTTACCTTAGAGTATATTTCGAATTTTTGTAAGTATATGTTAGAACAAAAGGATACGTTTTTATTGCAGGATATCTCTACCTATACCGATACACCAATTACAAGAGAATGTTATGAAGTGTATAAAGAAGGTAATGTTGCGTTTGCCATGGATGAAGAAATATATTGGAATGTATTTTGGGATTATTTAGATTTTAAGATTCAAAACTTACAAGTATTGACACCGCTTCGCCCAAGACGAAAAATTAAGGATTGAGGTGGTGTCATTTCTTATATTCATAAGTTAACTAAGAAGATAGTAGAAATACTGTCTTTTTTATTGCAAAAATTTAGAAATCGAAAGGAGATTAAAATTATGATTTATGGTTATGCAAGAGTTTCAACAAAAGGTCAGGCAAAAGACGGTAATAGTTTAGAGGCACAGGAGAACGCTTTACGGTTAGCAGGAGCAACCAAGATTTATGCAGATGCTTTTACCGGAACGAAAACACAACGTCCAGAGTTGGATAAGTTAATGGCAGTCATGCAGTCAGGAGATACTATGGTGGTTACAAAGTTAGATAGAATCGCCAGAAGTGCCACACAGGGAATAGAATTGATACAGAAGCTATTAGATAGAGGTATTGTGGTTCATGTACTCAATATGGGATTAATGGATAATACCCCTACTGGTAAGCTGATTCGTAATATAATGCTAGCATTTGCAGAGTTTGAACGAGATATGATAGTTGAAAGAACTCAGGAGGGTAAGGCTATTGCAAAGCAGAATCCAGAGTTCCGAGAAGGCAGACCAAAGAAATTTTCTAAGGCTCAGATAAATCATGCCTTGTTATTACTGAAAGACTATTCATATCGGCAGGTAGAACAGATGACTGGTATTAGCAAAAGTACCCTGATACGAACTAAAAGAAGTTGCCGTAACGTAGATAGAAGTCAGTAAAATCATTTTTATAAAAATATTTTCAATTTATCATTACAAATGGTCACTTTCCATCGGTATATTGTAATTATAGAGAGGAAGTGATTAATATGCTTAAAAGCAAAAAACTTAAACTCTATGATGCTACTTATACAATTTTTAATGACGGAACGGTTATCGGTCCAAGTGGTAAGGTATTAAAACAACGTAAGGATAAGGATGGCTACTTGTACTTCCTATGTTGCGGTGGTAAGAAGCATTTTTTTACCCATAGAGCAGTTGCAATGTGTTTTGTACATAATCCTGACCCTACAACTAAAACAGAGGTAGACCACAAGGATAATAACAGAGCGAATCCGACAGCCGATAATTTACAATGGCTCTCTCATGCAGAGAATGTTAGGAAAGCAGCCGAAAATGGTTCGTATTCTGGTGAAAGAAATTCCCATGCTATTCTTAACCGATATGAAGCAATCTTTGTTAAGGAAGCCTGTAAATTGGGTATAGTACGAAAAATATTAGCGAAGCAGTTCGGTATATCACGCTATGCAATTTCAGACCTTGTACGAGGTAAGACATGGAAAATGTTGATGTAGTTTGAAACAGTCAGAGGTAATACTCTGGCTGTTTTTGTGTACAGGGATGCCGTATAGTAGGAAAATTTTATATATATTTTGGGAGAGGTTCCCAGTTTATATTTTAGAAAAGATTTCTAGTTCGGAACTGCACCCCTCTTTACATATGTAAAATAGCCAGAGCCATAGAAACATCCATGACTTTGGCTATTGTTTTTTACGAGCTTTAATTTTAGTAAACTCAATGATTTCTTTTTTATCGGATTCTGTTATTTTTTCAAAGTAGTAGAGTAATTCTTTTTCAAGGTTGTTGAACATCTGGTATTTTTTACGGTTGTTTGGATTATTAAAGTATTCTAAAAATCCTGCCAAATCTTCACTTGATTGTGTTGGTGCGGGTGCATCGTAATAGATATTTCTGTCAATATCCATGGTTAGTTGAATTAGGTCATCTACGGATATGTTATAGAGTCCAGCTAATACAAAAAGTACCTCATAATTTGGCGTACGCTTTCCGGTTTCATAGTGAGAATAGGTTTGTCTAGCGACATTAAGAACGGATGCTACATAGTCCTGTGTATAGCCGTGTATTTTACGAAGTTCCTTTAATTTAGTTGAAAGTAGCTGATTATTCATAAATATCCCACCTTTCATATTGCTAATTATAGTTATTCTATTTGGTGAAAATGTAACATTATGTAGCATTATGGTTGTTGGTATGTTAATATAAGTGTAGCCAATTGGTGATAAATGATACAAAATGTAGCGGAGGAGATTTATATGGACTGGATGAATATGTCAAATGGAAATGGTGGGAAAACTAAGAAAGCAGATTATTGTGTTTGGAGATATGGAGAGGGTGGTATTAGGCAGTATAAACCAAATATGAACGATTTAAAAAGAGTAGGAAAAACATTTTATACTTCTTCGTATTTATGTCCTCGTTGTAAAGAAAATATGTTAAAAGCAAATGCTGGCGAATTTGTTGAAGTTAAGACAGTACATGGAAATCATAAACTAAAAAGTGTTTTTATGTGTGAAAAATGTAAGATGTTTTATTCTGCTGTTTCAGGAAAGATGCTTTCAGACGGAGAATATTATGTAATGTCTGATTGCAATGCATTTAATAGAATGATGCAGGACATTGACACCTATGGATATAGTATAGAGCAATTACAGAGCATGGGTTGGTAGTTAAGAAGTTATGTAAAAAGAGAGGATTCTATTATGCGTAATTATGATGTAAATATTAAATATGATGAAAAAAAAGATAAAGTAGAATTAGTTTTTAAGGTTGATTATAAAGAAGTTACGTCAGCTATGTTTGTAAGTAAAAAACCAGCTGTAGAAGACGTATGGTCTGCGATAAATAATATGAGTACATATGACAGATATGAGTTTATAGATAAAATTTACAAGGAGTATCAAAAAGGTAAAGAGCTAATTGATTTGCTTTTATCATATTCGGAAAAATGTATACGAACTATTTCAAATGAAACTAGGAGTCTGTGTGAAGATGCACTTTATTATGGAATGGAGTATAACGGGATAAGATTACTGGATGATAAAAAGGAAGCTTTTAAATGCTTTTTGGCAGAAAAATTATGGCATATGATTATACAACATTAAAAGAAGCATACGAAAACGATGAGCGGACCAAGGTTCTCGGGGTTAGATGCATTGAATGCAGTTTTCGCTGCAACTGCATGTGCATTTAATGAAAAAGCAGAGGAATTATATAGCAAGAATCCTAAAATGATAATTATGATTCAAGATAGATATTATTGGTAAAACACGTATTATGAAGTGATTTTTAAAGGCATCAGAGAAATCTGGTGTCTTTTTTATTTGACCTGAGCTAACGTCATAAAACTGGCTCTTTTATTATGCCC
>CALAEX010000215.1 GCA_937891165.1 uncultured Lachnospiraceae bacterium
AAGAAGAACTTGAGTTAAATTCAAGGTCTAAAAGTGCAAAACTTAGAATTTTTGAACGCAGAATAAGCAATTCTTAGAATTGTAGTCTGTATTACTGAAATGTAAGAAGCAGGGAGGTTTGTTTTATGAAACAAGAAAAGTATAAGTATACATCAGCCTATACATCAGGCTCTACGGCAAGAAAACTACAGCCACAGTGGGAAGAACGACCTAGGGTAATAGACCAACCAGAAACACAGAAAAAACCAAGAGTTGGTCATGGAATTGATGCTATTTCTATGATGCTTTTAATGATAGCAATTGTGGCAACATTGGTACTGTGTGTTAATTATCTTAAAGTGCAGTCGGATGTGATACAGTTGAATAAATCAGTATCTTCTTTGGAAAGTAAAATTACAAGTACGAAAAAGGAGAATGATGCTTTGCAAGCATCTTTAGAAAATCAAAAAATTGATTTAGAATATGTATATGAAATAGCAGTAGGTACGCTTGGTATGGTTTATCCAAATAATAACGAAATTATTTATTACAATAATGAGTCAGAAGGATATTTTAGACAGTATCAGGATATCCCTGAATAATGATTGAAATACAAGATAGACTTAGTATAGAAGGGTTTATATGCAAAAAAAACCAAAAAAAATAAATAGAATAAATAAAGTAAAAACTTTACGACACTGGATGCAAGGAAATCTTGTAGTAGTGTTTATGGTGTTTGTTATTGTGTTTTTAGTTTTAGTTGGAAGGCTTGTATTTTTGTCAGGAGAAGATAAGTATGAAAAAAGTGCATTAGCACAGCAAAGTTATGTTTCTTCTGTGATTCCATACAAGCGAGGGGATATTGTAGATAGAAATGGACAAGTGTTGGCAACGAGTGATTTAATTTATCATTTGATATTAGACCCTAAAGTGCTCTTGTCAAAAGAAGAAAATGTAGACCCTACAATTAAAGCTTTAGTAGAAGTGTATGGATTAAATGAAACGGAGCTTCGGGCTATCTTAATAGAGAAAGCAAGTAGCTCTTATGTTGTGTTAAAGAAGAAATTATCTTATGCAGAAAAAGACCAATTTACAAAGTATCAAGAAGCATTAGAAGCAGAGGATAAAAAGAATAAGGAAGAAACAAAAGGAGAAATTAAAGGCGTCTGGTTTGAAGAAGAATATCAGAGAAGCTATCCTTTTGAAACGGTAGCTTCTCATATTATTGGTTTTACTGTATCGGGTGACGTTGGTACATACGGGATTGAACAATGGTATGATGAAGAATTGACAGGAACAAATGGAAGAACGTATGGATACTATGATTCTAGTTTAAATATTCAAAAAACAGTAAAAAAAGCGGTTAATGGAAATCAAATTGTATCTACAATAGATGTCAATGTACAAAGAGTCGTACAGAATCATGTGGAAACGTTTTTGAATGATATTGGTGCTGAAAATGTAGGTGTTGTTATGATGGATGCCAATAATGGCGAAATTTTAGCAATGCAGTCAAATTATAGTTATAATTTAAATTTACCAAGAGATTTATCTAAAGTTTATTCTGAAGAAATTTTATCTTCTATGACATCAGAAGAACAAGTCAATGCATTGTATGATATTTGGCGTAATTATTGTATTAGTGATGCTTATGAACCAGGTTCTACTTTTAAGCCAATGACAGTGGCAGCAGCGTTAGAAGAAAAGATTGTAAGTATTGAAGATGAGTTTTTATGTGATGGAAGGGAATATTTTGGCAGTACAAAATCTATTCAAATTAAATGCAGTAACTCGAGAGGCCATGGGAAAATTAGTTTAGCACAATCGTTAATGTATTCTTGTAATGATGCGTTAATGCAAATGGCATCTACAGGAGGGAGAGATTGGTTTTACTATTATCAAAAACACTTTTTGCTTGGTTTTAAGACAGGGATTGATTTGCCAGGAGAAACAAGTGGAAGTTTAATTCCTGTAGAAAATTTAAATGTAACTGAACTTGCAACGAGTAGTTTTGGACAGTCTTTTACAGTAAATATGGTGCAAATGGCATCTGCTTTTGCTTCTTTAATCAATGGAGGAACTTATTATGAACCTCATGTAGTAAAAGCGATTAAAAATGCAGAAGGTGCTACAATAAAAAAAATAGAGCCAATCGAAGTTTCTAAGACAATTTCTGTAGAAACGAGTGATTTTATTCGAGATGCGATGTATTATACCGTATTAGATGGAACAGCAACAAAAGCTCAAGTAGAAGGGTATGTCATAGGTGGAAAGACAGGAACTGCTCAGAAATATCCTAGAGATGCAGGAAAAAATTTAGTATCTTTTCTTGGGTTTGTAGAAACAGAAGATAGAACTGTAGTGATTTATGTAGTTGTAGATGAAGCACATGATGAAGAGTTGATGTCAAAATCTTCGACTGCTTCTGGGTTAGCAGCAAGTATATTAGAAGAAGCATTACCTTATTTGAAGATGTATCCAGAAGGAGAAATTAAATATAAGGTAGAAGTGATTGAGAAGGATGATTTAATAACAAATGATGTAGATAATCCGGAGTATGCACCTGAAAATAACGAAGAAGACCCAGATGTTATAACAGAATAAGTTCTGAATTATTAGAAAATACATATATTAAGGATAAGAAAAGAATGCGGAATGAATATGGGAAGTGTAAAAACATTTCATAAACGAGGTCTTTTACTTGTCCTTTTTGTTATTTTTGTTGTGGCAATTGCTTTGATGGGGAGAATTTTTTATTTAATAATACCAGGTTCAGCAAGACTAGCAAAAGCGGCACAAGATTTACATGAGAGAGAGCGAGTGATTAAAGCAGAGCGAGGGAAAATTTATGATAGAAATGGAGAAGTATTAGCTGATAATATGCCAGTTTGTACAATTTCTGTCATACATAATCAGATTACAGATGCAGAGCAAGTGATTGAAGTGCTATGTAAAGAACTTTCTTTAAGTGAAGCATATGTAAGAAAACGTGTGGAAAAATATTCTGCAATTGAAACAATTAAAACGAATGTAGAAAAAGAAATTGCAGATGTGATTCGTGCGTATGAATTAGATGGGGTTATGGTAGACGAAGATTATAGAAGATTTTATCCTTATAGTTCGCTAGCTTCTAAAGTATTAGGATTTACAGGGAGTGATAATCAAGGAATTTTAGGATTGGAAGTAAAATATGATTTTTGGTTAAAAGGAGAAAATGGGAAGATTTTGACATTGGCAACAGCACATGGAGTTGAAATTCCAGATGCTGCTGAAACAATGGTCACTCCTTTAGAAGGAAATAGTATTAAAACTTCATTAGATGTTGTCATTCAAAGTTATGCAGAACAAATTGCGATGAAAGTATTAGAAGCGAAATCTGCCAAAAGTGTTAGTATTATTTTAATGAATCCGCAAAATGGAGAACTTTATGCTATGGTCAATGTACCAGAGTATGATTTAAATAATCCATATGAATTAACAGAAATTTATACAACATCTTATACAGAAGAAGAATTGACAAGTGAGAAAAGGACAGAATTATTAAATCAGATGTGGCGAAATTCGTGTATTAGTGATACCTATGAGCCTGGTTCCGCATTTAAAATTGTAACAGCCGCTACGGCATTCGAGCATGGAGTATTAAAATTAGAAGATAAATTTCATTGTCCAGGGTATAAAATTGTGGCAGATAGACGTATTCGTTGTCATAAAACGACAGGACATGGTTCGCAAACTTTTGTAGAAGCGATTATGAATTCTTGCAATCCTGCCTTTATGGAAATTGGAGAACGGCTTGGAATTGAAGCATTTTATGAAACATTTCAAGTTCTTGGGTTGTTTCAAAAAACAGGAATTGATTTGCCGGGAGAATCTACTTCGATTATGCATAAAGCAGAAAATGTAGGAGAAGTAGAATTAGCTACCATTTCCTTTGGACAGTCATTTCAGATTACTCCATTGCAATTGATGTGTGCGGTTAGTACGATTATCAATGGAGGAACAAGAATTACACCGCATTTTGTTACAGAGATTGTCAATGCCGCAGGAGATACGATAAAAACAATAGGAAATGATGGGGAAATAGGATTGATTTCCAAAGATACTTCAGAAAAAATGAAACTGGTGTTAGAAAAAGTAGTTTCGGAAGGAACAGGAAGTAATGCCTTTGTAGAAGGATTTGAAATTGGAGGAAAGACAGCTACTTCCGAAAAATTGCCAAGAAGAAGTAATAAATATATTGCTTCTTTTTTAGGCTTTGCTCCAGCAAGTAATCCACAAGTCATTGCTATGGTTATTATTGATGAACCACAAGGATTATACTATGGAGGTACTATTGCAGCACCTGTTATGGCGGAAGTATTTGAAGTCGTACTTCCATATTTAGGAATAGAATCTAAAATTAGTGATTCTGAAGAAAAATAAAATATACGAGTATCCGAATAGATACTAAATAGCATAGATTTTTCTAAAATAAAAAATGGAATTATGATAGAACTGTTATAAAAAAGGTTTGAAGTTTTAAAGAAATATGGTATGATATCAAGCAAGAATAAAAATATAAAGGGTGAATGATATGTTGCAGAACAAAAAGGTAACAGTAGTAGGAAGCGGTATTAGTGGAATTGCCGCTATAAAGCTATTAAAAAAACACAATGCTATCGTAACGCTTTATGATAGTAATGAAGCGTTAGATAAACAAACAGTAGTAGAAAAAATAGGATTCTTTGTAGATATTGTATGTGGTGTTTTTACAGAGGAATTAAAACAATGGACAGAGTTATTAATTTTAAGTCCGGGTGTACCAACAGACCTTCCATTTATTGTTTCTTTAAAAGAACAGGGAGTTCCCGTTTGGGGAGAAATTGAATTAGCTTATAAAATTGCTGGTGGTCGTTTGATTGGAATTACAGGTACAAATGGAAAAACGACAACAACTGCTTTAACTGGTGAAATTATGAAGCAGTATTTTAAAGAAGTATTTGTAGTGGGGAATATTGGAATACCATATACAGAATTGGCAGAAGAGATTGGTGAACAGGCAGTAACCGTAGCAGAATTAAGTAGTTTTCAGTTAGAAACGGTACAGGAAGATTTTATGCCAGAAGTCAGCATGATTTTAAATGTAACACCAGACCATTTAAATCGTCATTATACAATGGAAAATTATGCGAATGCAAAACTAAATGTTGCAAGATATCAGAAGAAAGAGCAGACTTGTATTTTAAATTATGAAGATGCTTTATTGAGAGAGTATGCAAATCAATTATCTTGTCAAATTCTTTGGTTTTCTAGTGCACATAAACTTTTGGATGGTTTATATTTAGAAGGAAACAAAATTCTTTATGCAAAAGCAGGAGAAATTACAGAAATTTGTCATACAGAAGAATTACATATTATTGGAACACATAACTATGAAAATGCGATGGCAGCTATTGGCGTAGCATTGTGTATGGGAGTTCCGTTGGCTAGTTTACGAGAAGGCTTAAAGAATTTTCATGCGGTAGAACATCGTATTGAATTTGTAGCAACAAAACGTGGAGTTGACTATTATAATGATTCCAAAGGAACAAATCCAGATGCTGCAATTAAAGCAATTCAGGCAATGAAAAAACCAACACTTTTAATTGGTGGTGGATATGATAAAGGCTCAGAGTATGAAGATTGGATTCGTGCGTTTGATGGTAAAGTAAAACATTTCATTTTGATTGGACAGACAAAAGAAAAAATTGCAGAAACGGCAAAAGAGATGGGTGTACCTTCGATTGTATTAAAAGATACATTTGAAGAAGCAATGGATTTTTGTGTAGAACATTCAGTAGCAGGAGATGCGGTATTGCTTTCACCAGCATGTGCAAGTTGGGGAATGTTTAAAAACTATGAAGAACGTGGTAGAGTGTTTAAAGATTATGTAAAGGGAATTGTGGAATAGCATGGGGCAGAAAAGACAACAAACAAACATAACAGAAGTAAGTAAAAAGCAACGAGTAAAAATACGCAGAGCATATGATTATAGTCTGTTGTTTTTAACGATTTTTCTTGTTTGTTTTGGTTTGGTTATGATTTACAGTACAAGTTCCTATAATGCAACAAAGTATTATAATGACCCAACACTTTTTTTAAGAAAACAATTGATTTTTGCGGTATTAGGGTTAATTGTGATGGTAATTGTTTCTAAAATAGATTATCATATTTACATACATCCTCTTCCAATTATTAAAGTACGACCAACGACGTTATTATATTTGTTATGTGTTGTATTACAAATCGTAGTTATTGTCATTGGCGAAGATATCAATGGTGCAAAACGATGGATAGAGATTCCTGGTGTTGGTAGTTTTCAACCGTCGGAGTTAACAAAAATTTGTATTGTTTTATTTACTGCTTTTATGGCGAATTGTGCACCAAGTAGATTAAATAGTTTTGGTGGATTTTTAACTTTAGCTATTCGAGTTCTTCCCTTATTAGGATTAGTAGTAGCAGAAAACTTAAGTACAGCTATCGTTTTAGCGGGTATTTTTGTTGTTGTTTGCTTTGTTACAAGTAAAAAGAAAGGTTATTTTTTTGTCGTAGGTGGACTTTTGGTTGGTTTAGTTGCTCTCTTTATTGTGTTTTCTGGGTTTCGTGGTGACCGTATTGATGCATGGTTGAATGTAGAAACACATCCAAAAGGATATCAAACATTACAAGGTCTTTATGCCATTGCCTCTGGAGGAGTTCTTGGAAAAGGACTTGGGAATAGTATACAAAAACTTGGATTTATCCCGGAATCTCATAATGATATGATATTTTCTGTAATTTGTGAAGAATTAGGATTGATAGGAGCAATTGCGATTATTTGTTTATTTTTGTTACTATTATGGCGATTATTTGTGATTGCAGTGAATGCACCTGACTTGTTTGGCAGTTTAATAGCAGTAGGTGTTTTGACTCATATTGCAGTACAAGTAATTATTAATGTAGCCGTTGTGACGAATACGATTCCATCCACAGGAATTCCTCTTCCATTTATTAGTTATGGAGGAAGTTCTTTGATGGCGTTATTGATTGAAATGGGAATTGCTCTTGGTGTTTCCGACCGAATTGAATACAGAGAATAGGTAAAAAGTTATGAAAAAAAGAATGGAACAGATAGAAGAAGAAGCAAGTCGTTTTAGAAGAAGAATGATTGGTTTAGCAGGAATGATTGTTTTTGTGGCAGTTTTATTTTGGGTATACAATTCATTTCTTTTGCAATTTGTTTCTTTTGAAGGATTGACAAGATACACAGAAGAAGAGTTTAGGCAACGATTAGAAAGTAATTTTTTTATGACTATTACTCCTTGTTTTGCAATATCTGACGAAATAGAACAAAAAGAAATTCCATTTATAGAACAATATGAAATTTTTTATGTGGATGCAAATACTGCAAGAGTTATTGTGCATGAAAAACGAGTCACTGGATGCATTCTGATTATGGGACGTTATATGTATTTTGATAAGGATGGTATTGTTGTAGAAAGTTCTTCAGAGAGAATTGAAAATATTCCAATGATTACAGGATTAGAATTTGAAGAAATTGCACTTTATAAAAAACTTCAAATTCAGAAACAGGGATTGTATCACATTATACTTCAGTTAACTAGATTGATTGAGCAAAATGGCATTTCCGTACAAGAAATTGCTTTTGATTCTAATTATGAAGTAACACTTTTTTGCGATGGAATTACTGTAGAACTTGGAAAGAAAGCGAACTATGATGAAGCACTAAATGCTTTACAAGGAATTTTAGAAATGACAAAAGAAAGGACAGGCAGTTTGGATATGCGTAGTTATAGCAAGGAAAATCCAGATGTTATATTAAAATAAATTAAATTTTTTAAAATTTACTTGATTAATGTGAAATTTGCAAGTATATTATAGGATAGATATATTGGAGATCTTGTTTCTTTTGTTAGAAAAGAATAAGAAGAGATAAGATAGAGAGAGACATAAGTTATTTTTAGATAAAGGAGGAAACCCTGTGAGTAGTGGTATAATTGAAGTTAGTAAGGATGAAGCAGATGTAGCAGCAAAAATCTTGGTTGTTGGTGTTGGTGGTGGTGGTAATAATGCGGTAGACCGTATGATTACTTCTGGAATTTCAGGAGTGAAATTTATTTGTATCAATACAGACCAACAACAATTACGTTATTGTAAGGCAGAACATTGTATTCAAATCGGAGAAAAGTTGACAAAGGGACTTGGTGCAGGTTCTGACCCAAGTCAAGGAGAAAAGGCAGCAGAGGAAAATAAGGAAGAGTTAGCAGAAGCAGTACGAAACTATGATATGGTTATTGTTACTTGTGGTATGGGTGGAGGAACTGGAACAGGTGCTACTCCAATTGTTGCTCAGCAAGCAAAAGAAATGGGAATTTTAACAGTAGGTATTGTAACTACTCCATTTGAATTTGAAGGCGGTACTCGTATGGAGCAGGCATTAGAAGGTATTGAGCGTCTTCGTCATAATGTAGATACGTTAATTGTTATTTCAAATGAAAAGATTGCAGAATATGTAGAAAGCTTAGGCGAAGAAATTGATATGGATGATGCATATGCTTATCCAGATGAAGTATTAAGACAGAGTATTCAAGGTATTACAGATATTATCAATAAGAAGGGTACTGTAAATCTTGACTTTGCTGATGTTCAGAAGGTAATGAGAGATAAAGGTATTGCTCATATCGGTATGGCAAGTGCACAAGGTAAAAATAGATGTGTTACTGCGGTTCAGAAAGCAATTGAAAGTCCTCTGCTTGAAACAAGCATCGAAGGTGCAAGTGCTATTATTCTTAATATTTCAGGTGATGTTCCATTCCGTGAAGCAAGAGAAGCGATGAGTTATGTACATCAGTTGGTAGGTAAGAAGTGTAATATTATCTTTGGTACAATTAGTGATAAGAGTGTTCCAGAAACAGTTACTGTTACAATTATTGCAACTGGTATGGAAAGTAGTAAGCAGGAAGAGCCAGAAATCATGAGTCGTTCTGGAATGGCATCTGTAAATCCAACAGCTCCTGTTAATAATGCACCTCATAATCCAACACCAGTTTATAATAGTGGTATCAATTATAATTACAATAATACCAATGGAATAAATCATGATAATGGAGTAGCAAAGGATTTTGGATATACATTAACAGAGCCAAGAAAGCCAGCAAGTGATTTTACAAAGTACTTATCAGGATTGAATAGTAAATCTTCTAATACAGATACTCAAAAGTATCCATATAATACAACACAAAGAACAACAAGAAGTGGCGTGGAAGATGGTGGAATTACAATTCCAACAAAATTTTGGGAAAGAAAATAATTTGTGTGAAATCGCAGAAAATTGTCAATGAAAAGAAAGATGTTTTATACGATTTGACAAAAAATGCACGAAAACAGATTTATACTATAGATACAGGAGGTGAAGTGTGGACTGTATCATATATATGGATCTGTTTTTTTTGTTGAATTTTTGGATGAATGTACTTATTTTGTTTCTCGTACGTCAAATGATTAAAACTTATCGAACATTCTATTGTTTAGCTGCTGCCATGCTTGGTGCGATTGGTACGTGTGGTGTAGTAACTGTATACATAGCACAGGGTAACATATGGTTTTTTATAATAGCAGAATTATTTTTTATGTTATTAATGAATTTATTCGCTTTTGGTCGAAGTAATTTGTTATGGCATTTATTTTTGTTTTTTATTACTGGTTCAGTAGTAGCAGGGGTGTTTCTTTTTTTTGTTCCTTTTTTTATAACAGGAGCAGGAAAAAACACCATCATGATAGGAATGGTATCGATAATAGCTTGTGTTTTTTGTTTGCTTTTAGAGAAAAATAGTCGAATTCGATGGAAAGAAGAACATATGAAAGCAAAAACTGTATTAGAATTTGCAGACCGAAAAGTATTTGCAACAGCACTCATTGATACTGGAAATAAGTTATATGACCCATTTTTTCACAAACCTGTTATTTTAGTGGATGGAAAAATGATGAAGGAAATGTTGGCATATTGTAAAAGTGAGTGTCCAGAGAGAATGCATTATATTCCATTTCATAGTGTAGGGAAAGAACATGGAATGCTAGAAGGAATTATGTTTGATAAAGTGAGTATTCAATGGCAAGATAAAAGACTACAGTTTCCTTTTGTGATTGCGGCAGCAACAAGAGAAAATTTATACGAAGGGAAAGAATATCAAGTGATTTTTCATTGTGGATTATTTGAGGAAGGATAGGAGGAGCAAAACGTGCTGATTAAAATTGTAGTACCAGGCAAAATGATGTTTCGCATGATGACAAGTGTACGGGAATTATTATTCGGAAAAAAAGGAGAAATTCATTACATAGGAGGAGCAGAAGTACTGCCACCACCATTAGAATTAGGAGAAGAAGGGAAAATTATTGACCAACTAGAAATGGAAGGAGAGGAACGAGAAAAAGCAAAATCAATGCTAGTGGAACATAATTTGCGGTTAGTGGTATATATTGCGAAAAAATTTGATAATACAGGAGTTGGAGTGGAAGATTTAATTTCTATTGGTACAATTGGACTTATAAAAGCAATCAACACGTTTAATCCAGAGAAAAATATTAAATTAGCTACGTATGCTTCTCGTTGTATTGAAAATGAAATTTTAATGTATTTACGGAAAAACAATAAAGTAAAATTAGAAGTTTCGATTGATGAGCCGTTAAATGTAGACTGGGATGGAAATGAACTGTTACTGTCGGATATTCTTGGCACAGAGGAAGATTGTGTCTATAAAAGCATGGAAGATGAGGCGAATCATGTAATGTTATCTCAAGCAATGAAACATTTAAGTGCAAGAGAGCGAGTTATTGTAGATTTAAGATATGGATTAAATAGTCCAGATGGAAAAGAAAAAACACAAAAGGAAGTTGCAGATATTTTAGGAATTTCACAATCCTATATTTCTAGACTAGAAAAGAAAATTATGA
>CALAEX010000216.1 GCA_937891165.1 uncultured Lachnospiraceae bacterium
CAGATAAAGTACGCAAATGGTCTACACAGTCGAGAGAAAATGCTCCTTGGTATCAACATGAAGAACTGGGCTATAACTATCGTATGTCCAATGTGTTAGCAGGTATTGGTAGAGGTCAGTTGTTTCATTTAGAAGAACACGTTGCTTTGAAGAAAGCAATTTATGAAAGATATCAAGAGGGATTCAAAGACTTGCCAGTACAGATGAATCCTTATATTGAGGATATCATGGAACCTAACTTTTGGCTATCTTGTTTATTGATTGACGAAGATGCGATGTGTAAACAGGTTCGTAGTGATAAGGAAGCATTGTATGTAAAAGAAACAAGAAAAACTTGTCCAACGGAGATTATGGAGAAGTTGGCAGAGTACAACATTGAATCTCGTCCAATTTGGAAACCAATGCATCTGCAACCTATGTATCGTATGCATCCATTTATTACGATAGAAGGGAATGGACGTTGCAGAAGTAATGCTTACATAGACAAGGGTAAAGTAGTAGATGTAGGAGCAGACATTTTTGCGAGAGGTTTGTGTTTACCTAGTGATATTAAGATGACAGCAGAAGAACAGGATATCGTAATAGAAATTATTAAGAGTTGTTTGGAATAGTGCGAATGCAGAATAGGATGTTGTATGGAAACAGGGAAAAAACTTTTAATTATAGGTGCAGGAGGACATGGAAAAGTTATTGCAGATATTGCCATGAAACTAGGACGATATGAAAAAATCGCATTTTTAGATGATGATGAGCAGATTGTCTCTATTATGGGATGTGAAAGAGAAGGAACCATAGAGAAATTAAGTCAAGAATCAAAAGATACGGAAATATTTGTTGCCATTGGTAATTCTACAGTACGACAAAAGATATGTACTCAAGTCAAACAACTGGGATTTTTTATGCCCATTTTAATTCATCCGAATGCAATCGTAGGAAAAGAAGTCTCTCTTGGTGGGGGAACGGTTGTCATGGCGGGAGCAGTAATTAATAGTGGGGTAAAAGTTGGCGAAGGTGTGATTATCAATACTTCTAGTTCTGTAGACCATGATTGTGAAGTAGGAGATTTTGCTCATATCGCAGTAGGTGCTCATATTGCAGGAACTGTTTTCATTGGAAAACATGATTGGATAGGAGCAGGTGCTATTGTAAGTAATAATTTATCTATTGTAGACCATGTTCTAATAGGAGCAGGTGCCGTAGTGGTAAAGAATATTGAGGAAGCGGGAACTTATATCGGAGTTCCAGCAAAGAAACGATAGAAAAAAGAGAGCAGGTAGGAGATGCAGAGTCAATCCATTTATTCAAATTATATCAAAAGGGGAATCGATATTATTTTAGCAGTCATGGCATTGATTGTGTTGAGTCCTGTTTTGATAGTAGTATCAATTTTAGTAAAAAAGAAACTAGGAAGTCCTGTGATATTTCGGCAAGAACGCCCCGGAAAAGAGGGAAAAATATTTTCTATGTATAAATTTCGTTCCATGACTAATGAATGTGATGAGAATGGTCAGTTACTTTCGGATGAAATCAGGTTAACAGAGTTTGGAAAAAAACTTCGTTCTACTAGCTTAGATGAACTTCCTGAGTTATTTAATATTTTAAAAGGGGATATGAGTTTTATTGGACCAAGACCACTTTTAGTAAGGTATCTTCCTTTATATAACGAAAGACAAAAACATCGCCATGATGTACGACCAGGAATTACAGGATATGCACAAGTGAATGGAAGAAATGCCATTCGTTGGGAAGAAAAATTTGAAAAAGATGTTTGGTATGTGGAACATATTTCTTTCTGGACAGATATCAAAATATTGTTTAAGACAGTGGCAGTAGTGCTTGCTAGAGAAGGTATTAGTAGTGAAACAGCAGTAACAATGGAAGAATTCAAAGGAAATAAGGAGTTACCATGAGAGTTTTAATTCTTGCAAATAATGATATAGGTTTATATAAGTTTCGGAAAGAAGTGATAGAAGAATTATTGAAAGAGAATGAAGTGTTTCTATGTTTACCTGATGGAGAATTTATATCTAAATTGAAAGAAATGGGATGTAAGTTTATTTCTTGTGAGTTTAATAGACATGGAATGAATCCAGTAAAAGAATTACAGTTGATTGGATTTTATAAAAAAGTAGTGAAACAATGTAAACCAGATATTGTATTTACCTATACGATTAAACCAAATGTATATGGTGGAATGGTGTGTGCAAGGAAAGGAATTCCATATGTAGCGAATATTACAGGATTAGGAACGGCAGTTGAGAATGCAGGACTAATGCAGAAAATTACAGTAACCTTATATAAAATTGGATTACGAAAGGCACAAAAGGTATTTTTTCAGAATAAAGAAAATCAAGAGTTTATGTTGAAACATAAAGTAGTAAAAGGAGCATATGACTTATTACCTGGTTCTGGAGTGAACCTAAAACAATATCAAGTATTAGAGTATCCAAATGGTGATACCATTGACTTTGTTTTTATTGCTAGAGTAATGAAGGAAAAAGGAATTGACCAGTATTTAGAGGCAGCAGAATATATTCGCAAAAAATATCCAAATACAAGATTCCATATTTGTGGTTTTTGTGAACAAGATTATGAAGAACGATTACAAAAGCTTCAAGAAAAAGGGATTATTATTTATCATGGCTTGGTAAAGAATATTGCAGAAATTCATGCTATTTCACAATGTACCATTCATCCAACCTATTATCCAGAAGGATTATCTAATGTTTTATTGGAAAGTGCAGCTTGTGGAAGACCTATTATAACCACAGACCGTGCAGGATGTCGAGAAGTGATAGAGGATGGAGTAAATGGATTTATTGTAAAACAACAAGATAGTCAAGATTTAGTTGTAAAGATAGAGCAATTTTTAAAATTATCTATTGATGTAAGAAGAAAAATGGGATTAGCTGGACGTAAAAAAGTAGAAAGACAATTTAATCGAATAATTGTAGTAGAAAAATATAAAAAAGAGTGTTCTCAAATTTGAGAGGGAAAAGAGAAATGATTAATTATAAAAGATTAATTAAAAGTAGGAATTTAAGAATAAAAATATTGGATATTTTAAGTTTTGTACCAGATAGTATGATGTTGAAGATTCAGTATAGAATGAAAATGGGACGTAAATTAGATTTGAAGAATCCTAAAAGATATACGGAAAAATTACAATGGTATAAAATTAATTATCATAATTTAATATTGAAAAAATGTGTAGATAAGTATGAAGTACGTTCCTATGTTAAAGAAAAGGGACTTTCAGAAATTTTAGTGGATTGTTATGGTGTCTTTGAAGATGTTAGTGAAATAGAATGGAGTAAATTACCTCAAAAATTTATAATGAAAAAAACTAATGGAGGTGGAGGAATTAATATTTTTATATGTAAGGATAAAGATTCTTTGAATAAAGAACAGATAATATCTTTATTAAGAAAGTGGACAGTTAAAAATAAAGAACATTCTTTAGGTCGTGAATGGGCATATGATGGATTAAAATCTAGAATTATTGTAGACCAATATCTTGAAAATTCAGAGAATCCAGAGGCGGGCATTTATGATTATAAAATATTATGCTTTGAAGGTAAAGTAGCTTATATTGTGTTGGATGTTGATAGATATACAAATCATAAAAGAAATATTTATGATGCAGATTGGAATTATATAGATGTTGTCACTGACCACGAAACTTATGGAGATAGAATTAGAAAGCCAAAATGTTTAGAAGAAATGAAACATATTGCAGAGAAACTTAGTGAGGATTTTCCTTTTGTTAGAGTGGATTTGTATTTGGTAAATGGAAAAATTTATTTTGGTGAATTAACATTTTATCCGTGGAGTGGATATGTACAGTTTACACCAGATGAGTTTGATTTTGAACTTGGAAACAAATTTCTTTTGAAAAAAATATAGGTTTTAATAATTTTTTTATAGTATTATTGTTAGTTGAATTGAGGAATTAGATTGCTGATGATAGAAAGGAAGGTAAATTTATATGTTAAGTATTATAGTGCCTGTGTATAATACAGAGATATACTTAAGGGAATGTATAGAGAGTATCTTAGCTCAAACATATGATGATTTTGAGTTAATTCTTATTGATGATGGTTCAACAGATAATTCTTTAAAAATTTGTATGGATTTTCAAAAAAAGGATGTGAGAGTTAGAGTATTTTCTAAGGAAAATTCGGGTGTATCTGCTACTCGTAACTATGGCTTGCGATATGCAAGAGGAGAATATATATCTTTTTGTGATTCAGATGATGTTATTAAGCCAGAGCTTTACGAAGTTTTATTTGATAAAATGTTTCAGTATAATGTAGATAGAGTATGTGGAGGTTATGCATATTTATACTCGGATGGACATCAGCTTTGTTGTAAGGGAAGAAAACCTGATGGAATATATATGAAAGAAGATTTGATTCCTATTATGATTGATGATGGTACGTTATCAGGGTTTCTTTTTTCAGGAGTATATAATTCTATTTTTAAAAGAGAGATTATTGAAAAAAATAAGTTAAGATTTAATGAATTAATCAAGTATAATGAAGATAGTTTATTTAGTTTTGAATATGCACTATATTCAAAAAGTTTATATTGTTTGCAAAGTGTACCATTATATTTATATAGACAACATGAGATGTCTTCAACAAAGAAAAGAAGAAAAGGCGATAAATATTCTGAATTAAATAAAAGACTTATAGAATTGAATAATAGATATCAAAATATGAATTTAGAATTACAAATGTGTAGGCGTTCTATAACAGTAGCATTGTGGGAAATACTTGATATTGCAGATAAAGAATGTGGAAAACAAGCTTTAAAAGATATAAAAGAGGTGCTTCAAAAAAATAATATAAATGATAATATTAAGTTTCTTGATATAAAACATATGAATATATATAAAAAATTATATTTAATTTTAATAAAATATAAAATGACACGGGTATTATATTTTGTATCAAAGAGATTACTCCCTTTTCTATCAAAGTATTTATCTAGATAATATTATGAGAGGAAAAAAATATGACATATATATTATGTATAATTGTGGTAAGTGTGAGTTCAATTATAGCAGGAAAATATAATAACAAAAAGGCTCTTTTTTTTACAGCATTTATATTATCAGTATTTTGCGGTTTAAGAGGAATAGGGGTTGGTGTTGATACAATTCATTATTATAATTTTTTGTCATATATACGTGGAAGTGGAATTGGATTTGGAAGTGATATTGGATTTTCCGTGATATCGTATATTTTGATGGGAATTTTTAAAAATCCACATACACCATTATTGATTTATTCATTTATAACAAATTATCTTATTGTTTATAGATTATGGGATTTCAAAGAAAAAGCTTCTTTTCCAGTGATGATATTAATTTATGTAATAATTCATTATCCATATACTTTTAATATTGTAAGACAATTTTTAGCGATTTCAATAGTTTTTTGGGCAACAAGATATATAGAACGAGATAAGTATATAAAATATATTATTTTAAATGTAATTGCAACTACTTTTCATACATCATCATTATTGTGTTTTGGTTATTTATTTGTGAAAGTTGGTTTTGAAACTAAAAAAAAGAAGTATAGGTATTTAGGCATTGGATTAGCAATTATTTTTATACTTGTAGGCTTGGTGTTATTTACTAATAATGTACAAAAATATGAACAATATTTTATACAAACATCTACAGGTTTTCATGCTATGACAATATTAAAAATTTTTTGCACAATTTTAATTATATTTTTTAATAAAATATATAAAAATACTAAATTTAGTATTTCTGAATATAGGGAATATGTATCAATGAATAAAGAAATTGTTATTATATATCAATTGGGTCTATTATTAGCTGGATTAGGTATGTTTTTTACATTTATGAATAGAATTGGATTTTATTTTTTAATATATGAAATGCCATTTTGGGGACAAGTAGTTAGAGCAGTTAGGAATAAGGATATGTATAGGATATTAATAGGAACTATTTTGATATATATTATTATAGCTATGCTTTTATTTGATACAAGTGGATTAATTGCTTATTCAACATATTTTTGAATATAGTAATCATAGAGTAAGGGGAGAAGATATGAAATTAGATTTGGTTAGTGTTATAATAACAACGTATGGACGAGATATTACCATGCTTTCGCAAGCTATTGAAAGTGTAAAAAATCAAACTTATAAAAATATAGAATTGATTATTATAGATGATAATGGAATAGGTACAGATATACAGAAGAAAAATGAAAAATTTTTATTGAGTGATAAAAGTATTCGATATATATCAAATATAAAAAATAGTGGTGCTCAATTTTCTAGGAATATTGGGATACTACAAGCAACAGGAGAATATATAGCA
The DNA here is from genome assembly GCA_937891165.1 of uncultured Lachnospiraceae bacterium. Lineage (GTDB taxonomy): Bacteria > Bacillota > Clostridia > Lachnospirales > Lachnospiraceae > SIG299. Next base: position 6,365 of record CALAEX010000216.1, read on the forward strand.
TTTTTAGATGATGATGATATTTGGATGCCGGATAAGATTAAAAAACAAGTACATTTATTGAAAACAAATAATCTTGATATGGTATTTTGTAATGGATTTCGATTTTATGATAATAATTTAAATAAGAGAAAGTTATATCAGAATTATTTTATTACAAATGAATTCATAACTTATAATATGCAGTTGCAGAGTGATAAAATTGGATCAACATCTCATCCACTTATTAGAAAAGATTGTTTTGCAAGAACAGGATTGTTTGATTTGGAAATGCCTGCAAGACAAGATTATGAAATGTGGCTTCGTATATGCAAATATTATAAAGTTATGGGAATAAATGAAACACTTTTTTATTATCGTTATCATGAGGGTGATAGAATAACTAAAAGTTATAAAAAGGAATTACTTAGTTATCAGTTACTTTGGAAAAAGTATAAGTCGGATTATAAAAAAGATGATATAGCTAGAGCTAATATTTTATTTTCATTAGCTATTACATATTTTAAAATGAAAAAAATTTGTAAAGCAATTTTTTTTGCTTCAAGGGCATTGATTAGTAATCCAAATACAATTATTAAATTAATCAATAATCACAAAAATCATAAAGCTCAGTTTTAATAAAATAATATAAATGCAGATAAGGTTAATTTGAAAAATTTGTAATATTAGGATGAGAGAATTTTTATTGTAGATAAACTATCTTGTTTTATTGTGATTTATAATAATGAGTTTTAGTACGTATAAAATGAATTATAAAAAATAAAAATGCTTGATAGAATAGTTTCATGATGTTTTTATAATTTAAGTGAAACGAAAGGAATGAATATAAAAATGAAGAAAAAATTGTTAATTGTAAATCAACATTTTGCAACTGGAGGAATAAAAAAATCATTAGATAATTTACTTTCAATATTGTTAGAACAATATGAAGTTAGAGTATTGTTTATTAGTGGTTCAACAAAACAATTTGAGAATAAATATCCTAATGTTCTAATTTCCTCACCATTTATTTTAACCTCTGTATTATCATCTTTAAAAGATTTAAAAGAAATGGATTGGTTTATAGTTCGATTATTCCTAAAAATTATTGGTTTATTGATAGGTAAATGTATAGGCATGGAGAAAACTATAAATTCCATAATAAAAATTTCAAGAAAATTAGGAGATTATGATTGTGCAATATCTTATTCTCATGATAATTGGTTTGAAAATGGTAATTTTTTTGGTGGGTCTAATGAATTTGTTTTAAAAAAAGTTAATGCTAAAAAGAAAATAGCTTGGATTCATGGAGAACTTGATACAATTGGATTAAATAAAGAAAGACTTTTTAAAACATATAAATCATTTAATGAAGTTATTACAGTGAGTAAAGCTTGTAAAAACCAATTTGAATCTTTATCAAATGGAATAATAAAATGTCAATGTATTTATAATTTACTTAATATAGAAGATATAAAAAATAAATTACAAAATATAAGATATTCTGAAAGTAATTCCATTTTTCGTATTGTTACAGTTGCAAGATTAAGTAAAATTGCTAAACGTGTTGATAAAATTAATGAAATAGCAAAATTATTGAGAGATAAAGGATATAATTTTAAATGGATAGTTGTTGGTGGTGGTTCTGAATATGAATCTTGTATTAATATATGTAAGGAATATGGATTAGAAAGTATGGTTTATTATGTTGGAAATCAAGAGAATCCGTATACATATATAAAGGAGAGTGATTTGTTTGTTCTTGTATCAGATACAGAAGCAATGCCTGTAGTTATACAAGAAGCTTTAATCATAGGTACACCAGTTGTGACAACAAATTTTTCAGCAGCGTATGAGTCTGTTATTGATGGTAAAAATGGTTTTATTGTAAAAAAAGATATACAGTCTATATATGAAAAAGTGGTATATTGCATGGAGCATAAGGAGCAACTTAAGGAGTTTAGAAAATATATGCAAAAAAATCAAATAAATAATGAAAAAACCATAATAGAAATTAAAAATATAATTGGATAAGGAGATAATTATATTAATATGAAACTTTTCGATAAATTTAAAATTGGATATTGGAATGTGGGAATTATAGAAAAATCAATAGAAGATATTATGAATAATGAATCTTATAGTATTCGTTGGATGAAGCATAGTTATAAAGATCGTTTTTTTGCGGATCCATTTCTATATAAATATAATGAAAATTATTATTATATATTTGCAGAAGAATTTATTTTTACAAAGGCTAAAGGGACAATTGTTTTATTAAAGATAGATAGAACAACTATGAAGTTGATTAAAAGAAAGGAAATAATAGAAGATAATTATCATCTTTCTTATCCAAATTATGAAAATGGTTATATTATAGCTGAGAATTATAAAAGTGGCGGTCTATATCGTTTTTCTTTTGAAGGAGAAAGTATAAAAAAAGAGTTAATTTTGAATGTTCCATTGATTGATCCAACATTTGTTAAATTCAATGGAAATATATGGTTGTTTGGGACAACAAAAGAAGAAAAAGATGCACCAAATAAAAAACTCAATATTTTTTATGAAAAAAACGGGAAATTTATTCCACATAGAATGAATCCTGTTAAAATAGATATTAATTCTGCACGTCCAGGTGGTCATTTTTTTTGGTATAAGGGTGAATTATATAGACCAGCACAAAGTAGTGAACACTTGTATGGAGAAAATATTCATATTATGAAAGTAAAACAACTAGATGAAACAACTTATGTTGAAGAACTATTTAAAATTATTTCATCACATGAATCTAAAAGATATAATTTAGGCTTACATACATTTAATGTTTGTGATAGTTTTATTATAGTTGATGGGTTTGGTTATTCTATTCAGATATGGCAAAAAATTAGAAATAAATTGGCTAGTTACTAATTATATTATATTTTAGAAAGGAGAGAAAATAATTGAAAAAGATAGGAATTATGACATTTCATCGTGCAATTAATTATGGAGCTATGCTTCAAGCAGTTGCTTTGCAACAATCTATAAAGAGAATGGGATATGAATCAGAATTAATTGATTATGTAGATAAATTGTATGAGCATTATAAAATATCTTATCAAACATCTAATATTTTTAAAACATTTTTAAAATATTTTTTATCTATGAAAATTAGACTTAAGAATAAACGGTTTGAGCAATTTTTATTGACTAATGCAAATTTATCTGAACAAGCATATTCTAAAAATACAATAAGAAATATTGATGAGAATGCGTATAGTGTTTTTTTTACAGGAAGTGATCAGGTATTTAATCCAGAAATTATTGATTATGACGAAAATTATTTATTAGGATTTGTACATAACAAATATAAATGTAATTCATATGCTGCAAGTATTGGTTTAAGTGAATTATCTAAAAACCAACAGGAATGGCTAAAAGATTATATTAAAGATTATCATAAAATATTAATTAGAGAAAAAACAGGAAAAAATATTCTTCACGAGATGGGAATTGAGAATAGTATTTTAGTAGCTGATCCAACCTTTCTTTTAACAAAAAAGGAATGGGAAATGATGGAGCATAAAATAAATATATCCAAACATTATATTTTATGTTATGGATTTAGGAAAAATGAATATATGGAAAATTGTGCAAAGATGCTTTCACAAGAGAAAAATATTCCAATATATGTTATTAGTGATAAAATTGTTTTTAATAAAAGTTCAAAAAAACAGTTGCGTGGAATTGGACCAGCAGAATGGCTTTATTTAATTCATCATGCAGATTATATTATAACTAATTCATTCCATGGGATGATTTTTAGTTTTATTTATCAAAAACAAGTTTGGGTTGCTGATTCAAATGATGGTACTTTTTCTAGAATGGAAGATTTTTTGAATGAAATGGGTTGTCATAAACAAATTGTTAGAAGTAGAGAGAAACAAATTATTGAAAATAGTATTGATTATGAAGTGGTAAATCCTAAATTAAAAGCGTATGTATTAAAATCAAAAAATGTTTTACAAGAAATAGTGAGTGAATATAAATATGAATAATAAAAATAACGGAATAAAAATTTTTTCAGGAATTGGATGGTCATTTGCTGAGAAAATTTTTGTTCAAATGGTATCATTACTTATATCAATAATATTAGCAAGAATTTTATCACCAGAAGATTATGGAATTTTGGCATTAATAAATGTTTTTATTGCAATTGGAGATGCTTTAGTAATAAGTGGTTTTGGCTTAGCATTAGTTCAAAAAAAAGATTCAAATGAACAAGATTTTAATTCAATTTGTTGGTTAAATATAGGATTTTCATTAATTTTATATATTTTATTATTTATAGGAGCACCTTTTATTGCAAAATTTTATGAAAATAATAAATTAATATTAATTACAAGAGTATTAGGATTAAGATTATTTTTTTTAGCAGTTAATTCTATACAACAGGCATATATACAAAAATATATGATTTTTAGAAAAAATTTTATTATTTCAATGATAGGAGCAATATTATCCGGAATAATTAGCATTATTTTGGCAATGAGTGGAGCTGGAGTATGGTCTTTAATTGTTCAGAATCTTTCTTTAGTTATTTTTAATACAATTTTTCTTTTTATGGTTATTGAATGGAAACCTGTATTTGAGTGTTCTCAACGAAGTATTAAGAAGATGTGGAAATATGGAAGTCGTGTGTTTTTTGCTACAATAATAGATGCATTAAAAGATAATATAAGAAGTCTTGTTATTGGGAAAGTATTTTCATCTTCAGACTTGGCTTTTTACAATCAAGGCAAGAGATTTCCACAGTTATTAGTGAATGATATTGTAAATTCTATTGGAAAAGTTCTTTTTCCTGTTTTTTCTGAAAATCAAGGTAATATAGAAAAAAATAAAAAATTAATGAGATTTTCTATCCAAATTAGTAGCTTTATTTTATTGCCGATGATTTTTGGATTAATTGGGATAGCTGATAATTTTATCTCTTTATTTTTGACAGAAAAATGGATTTTTTGTGTACCATATTTAAGAATACTTAGTTTAGTATATGTAACTAGACCTATTAATACGATATTAAAAAATTCATTGTTATCAATTGGTCGTAGTGATGTAAATTTGTTTCATGAAGTGGTGACTTCAATAGTAACTATTATTTTAATTTTTATAGCAGCTATCAGTTTAAAAAATATTCAAATGATTGCATGGAGTTATGTAATTGTTTCTGTAATTGGAACAGTTATATTTTCGTATTATGTGAAAAAAGAATATTCATATACTATTTTACAGATTTTATATGATTATATGCCTTCATTTATTTTATCAGTTGTTATGTCTTTTGTTGTATTTTTTATAGGAAAAATTCAAGTTAATTTAGCACTGCGATTATTTTTTCAGGTTAGTATTGGTGTAAGTATTTATATAAGTTTAGCGTATATTTTGAATATGAAAGAGTTTTATTATGTAAAAAAATTGATAGAAAGAAAAATCTTTCATAAGGAGGTAAAATAAGAATGACTATTGAAATGATATCTGAAACTCAATGTACAGGATGTCAAGCATGTCAAACAGTATGTCCATATAATGCAATTTGTTTTATACAAAATGAAGAAGGATTTTATGTACCTCAAATTAATAAATTACAGTGTATTAATTGTGGGAAGTGTTATAAAATATGTCCTACAAATCAGGAGTATAGAAAAAATGTTTCAGAAGAAAATTATATTGTACAATTAAAAAAATATTCTATATCGAAGAAAAGTGCATCAGGAGGAGTATTTGCAGGAATAGCAGAGTTATTTTTAAAAAAGTATAAAGGTATTGTTGTAGGTGCTTCATTGTGTGATGATCTCATTGTGCGACATATAATAATAGAAAAAAAGGAAGAAATTAAACGAGTACAAAATTCAAAATATGTTCAAAGTTATATGGGGAATGTTTATTCTTTAGTAAAAAATGAATTGTGTCTTGGCAAAAAAGTTTTTTTCACAGGCACTCCGTGTCAAGTGGCTGGTTTATATTCTGTATTATCAGAGAAAGAATGTGAAAATTTATATACAGCGGATATTGTTTGTCATGGAGTTCCAAGTCCAGCATTTTTAAAAAGACAATTAGATGAAGAGGCTAAAGATAAAAAGAATAAAGTAATTAATTACAAATTTCGATTTAAAAATCCTTATTGTAAATCCAAATCATCTTACTTTATGATACTAATGATGAAATATGGTTTTCCAACTGTAAGAAAAGTAGTTCAGGATCCTTATTTTAATTTATTTATGAAAGGAATGGATTTTAGAGAAAGTTGTTATCAATGTAAATATGCAAATTTAAACCGAGTGGGAGATTTTACTTTTGGAGATTGTGATAGTTATCAATTTTATTCTAATTTTCATAGAAATGAGTCAAATTCAATTTTATTACTTAATAGTGAAAAAGCAAAAGTATTATGGAATGATGAATTAAAAGATAAATTTGATTTTTCTGCATTAGATTTAGAAAGAGAGGCAAAATATAACCATCAGTTGAGTTATCCATCAAAACGTCCAAGTAATAGAGATGGAATATATAAAAAGTTATTATATGAAGATTGGAAAATAGTAAAAGAAGAATTTTCTCAACCACAAAAAAAAATAGATAAGTATAAACTATTAATTTTATCATATACACCTAAGAATTTAATTAGGATTTTGGGTAAATTAAAAAAGTATTAACCTAATTAATGATAGTGCATATAAAAGATGAGTTATTATAAATAAATATTATATAGAGGGGATGCAATTTTACATGAAAGAAATGAAATTTTAAAAAAATAAATATAAAGTTTTTGATTTTAAAAAGTAGGATAAAGTGAGTAATGGTATATGAGGTAAATTTATGAAAAAAACAATTTTTATTACTGGTGTGGCTGGTTTCATCGGTTCTAATTTAGTCTTACGTTTATTAAAGCAGGATAGTAGTGCACATATCATCGGCATCGACAATATGAATGCCTACTATGATGTATCTTTAAAGGAGTATCGTTTACAGCAGATAGAAGCGTTGGCAGCAGAGAGTCAGAGTAAATTTACTTTTATAAAAGCTAGTATTGCGGACAAGGTAGCGGTAGATAGAGTTTTTGCGGAGTATCATCCTGATATTGTAGTTAATTTAGCGGCTCAGGCTGGTGTGCGTTATAGCATTACGAATCCTGATGCTTATATCGAGTCCAATATACTTGGATTCTATAACATTTTAGAGGCTTGCCGTCATAGTTATGATAATGGGGCGAGGGGTGTGGAGCATCTTGTCTATGCTAGTTCTTCTAGTGTTTATGGAAGCAACAAGAAGATTCCGTATTCGACAGAGGATAAGGTAGATAATCCAGTTTCTTTATATGCGGCAACGAAGAAGTCCAATGAGTTAATGGCTCATGCGTATTCTAAGTTATATGGTATTCCGTCTACTGGTCTTCGGTTTTTTACGGTATATGGACCTGCGGGTCGTCCTGATATGGCGTATTTCGGTTTTACCAATAAGCTTCGAGAGGGTAAGAAGATAGAGATTTTCAATTATGGTAATTGTAAGCGTGATTTTACTTATGTGGATGATATTGTAGAAGGTGTTGTCCGTGTGATGGAGAAAGCACCAGAGAAGGTAATGGGAGAGGATGGTTTGCCGATTCCTCCTTATGCAGTGTATAACATTGGAAATAATCAGCCAGAGAATCTTTTGGATTTTGTACAAATTTTATCAGAAGAATTGATACGAGCAGGAGTATTACCGGAGGATTATGATTTGGAAACTCATAAGGAACTTGTGCCAATGCAAGCAGGAGATGTGCCAATTACTTATGCGGATACTTCGGCATTAGAGCGTGATTTTGGTTTTAAGCCATCCACCAGTTTACGAGAGGGATTAAGGAAGTTTGCCAAGTGGTATAAGGATTTTTACATAGAGTAGGAGTAACTAAAAATGAAGAAGTTTAAAATTGCAGTAGCGGGAACAGGGTATGTAGGTCTTTCGATTGCTACGTTATTAGCACAGCATAATCAAGTAGTGGCTGTAGATATTATTGAAGAAAAGATTGATTTGATTAATCATAAAAAATCTCCCATTGTGGATAAAGAGATTGAGGAGTATTTGGCAACAAAGGATTTGGATTTAGTTGCCACATTGGATGCGAAAGAAGCATATACGGATGCAGATTTTGTTGTGATTGCTGCACCAACGAATTATGATAGCGTGAAAAATTATTTTGATACCTCTGCAGTAGAGGCAGTGATTGATTTAGTAATGCAGTGTAATCCAAATGCGATTATGGTGATTAAGTCTACTATTCCCGTTGGATTTACAGAGAGTATTCGTCAGAAAACAGGAAGTAACAATATTTTATTTAGTCCAGAGTTTTTAAGAGAAAGTCGTGCGTTATATGACAATTTGTATCCATCCCGTATTATTGTTGGTACAGACCTTGAGGATAAGCGGTTAGTGGAAGCGGCTCATACATTTGCTACTTTATTACAAGAAGGGGCTATTAAGGAAAACATTGATACTTTATTTATGGGATTTACAGAGGCAGAGGCTGTAAAATTGTTTGCCAATACCTATTTAGCACTTCGTGTTAGTTTCTTTAATGAATTGGATACTTATGCGGAATTAAAGAAGTTAGATACTCGTCAGATTATTGATGGGGTTTGTTTAGACCCACGTATTGGAACGCAGTATAATAATCCTTCGTTTGGCTATGGTGGTTATTGTTTACCAAAAGATACAAAACAGTTACTTGCTAATTATGCAGATGTTCCTCAAAATATGATTGGTGCAATTGTAGACGCTAATCGTACAAGAAAAGATTTTATTGCAGATAGAGTTTTAGAAAAGACAGGATATTATTCGGCAAATAGCAGTTATAATGCGAATCAAGAAAAACAAGTAGTAGTTGGAGTCTATCGTTTAACTATGAAAGCAAACAGTGATAACTTCCGCCAAAGTAGTATTCAAGGCGTTATGAAGCGTATTAAAGCAAAAGGTGCTCAAGTCATTATTTATGAACCAACATTAGAAGATGGAAGTACGTTCTTTGGTAGTTTGGTTGAGAATGATTTAGAGAAATTTAAGAGGCAAAGTGATGCTATTATTGCGAATCGTTATGATGATTGTTTGGATGATGTGGCTGAGAAAGTTTATACAAGAGATTTATATAAGAGAGATTAATATCTAATTATTAAAAAAACGGCTAAGAGGTGCCGTTTTTTATTTTCTTAGTCATAGTAAAAAAGTTTAATGTGATGTATAATAAAAACAAAAGCAATGATGAAAGTCGAGCGTGATAGCATGGGAATGTTTGTAAATCCTGACAATAGTGCGTTTCAGGTAGCCTTAAATACAAAAATTTATGTTGATAAGACAGGTTTTATAGAATACACGAATAATGTATTAGATACAAAACAAGCACTAATTTGCAATAGTCGTCCTCGTAGATTTGGAAAATCAACTACGGCTGATATGTTAGTGGCTTATTATAGTAGAGGTTGTAATTCCGAGAAAATGTTTGAGGGAATGCAAATTTCAACTACGGATTCATTTAAAGAGCATTTGAATCGATATGATGTGATTCGGTTAGATGTGCAGTGGTTTCTTTCGCCTTCAAAGTCTGTAGATACGATAGTACAGCGTATGGAGAGTAGTATCATTAGTGAATTAAGAGAATATTATGCAGAAGAACTAAAAGGAATTAACAGTTCTTTAGCAGAGGCATTAGCTGTTGTAAGAAAGAGAACAGGGAGAAAGTTTATTATTATTATAGATGAATGGGACGTGCTAATTCGGACTCAGCCAGAAGGTGCAACAACACAACAGGAATATATTGATTTTTTACGGACGCTTTTTAAAGGAAGTCATTCTACAGAATTTTTGCATTTGGCTTATTTGACTGGTATTCTTCCAATTAAAAAGTTAAAGACAGAATCTGCATTAAATAATTTTGATGAGTTTACTATGTTGGATGCTAAAGTATTAGCACCATATATGGGGTTTACACAAGAGGAAGTTCAACAACTTTGTAAATTATATGCAAGAGATTTTAATGAAGTAAAGCGATGGTATGATGGTTATTTACTGGAAAATTGTCACATTTATAATCCTAAAGCAGTTGTTAATGTCATGTTGTGGGGAGGCTTTCGGAGTTATTGGACACAAACAGGAACTTATGAAGCTATTCTTCCACTTATCAATATGGATTTTGACGGACTGAAAACAGCAATTATTCAAATGATTTCAGGGGCATCGGTTGAAGTGAATGTAGAATCATTTCAAAATGATATGGTTACGTTTGAGGATAAGGATGATGTGATTACATTATTAATTCATCTTGGCTATTTAGCATATGATAATGTAAGGAAAGTAGCCTTTATTCCAAATGAAGAAATTAGACAAGAATTTATGGTCGCTACTAAAAAGAAAAAGTGGAATGAGTTATTAAACTTTCAGAAAAAATCAGCAGAGTTATTGGATGCTACATTGGATATGGATAGTGAAATGGTAGCAGAGGTAATAGAAGAGATTCATACTGAATTTGCTTCAACGATTCAATATAATGATGAAAATTCGCTTAGTAGTGTTTTAACGATTGCTTATCTTGGAGCAATGCAGTATTATTTTATGCCAATTCGTGAATTACCAACAGGGAGAGGATTTGCGGATTATGTATTTATTCCAAAACCAGAGTATATTGGAGAATTTCCAGCACTTCTGATAGAATTAAAATGGAATAAACAGGCAAAGACAGCTCTCCAACAGATAAAAGATAAAAAATATGTGCAATCTATTTTGAATTATACAGGTGATATTCTTTTAGTTGGAATTAATTATGATAAAAAAAGCAAGAAACATGATTGTGTAATAGAAAAGTATGTGAAGGATTTCACATAAAATGAGAACTATCTTAGTTTCACTGAGTAAAGTGTAAGGGTCAATCAGGAAATAAAATTAATATAGGCAAAGCTCTTGGTTTATTTGATATCTGATAAGGACCGTAAAGAAACGGCAGTCCTTGGCGAGGTAGTTTCGAGCCTAGTACTGCTCCGTTTCGTTCCGAGCGAGAGCGTGTACTAGAAGATATCAAATAAATCAAAGCTTTTATCCCTTACAAGATAAATGAATTTGTTTTTTACTTTGTTCCGTAAATTCTATCTCCGGCATCTCCAAGTCCTGGTAAAATATATCCATTCTCATTTAGTCTTTCGTCTAAAGCTCCAATATAAATATCTACATCAGGGTGAGCATTTTTTAAAGCTTCTACACCTTCTGGTGCTGCAATTAAGCAAAGAAAGCGAATTTTCTTAATATTTCTCTTTTTTAACAATTCAATAGCTGCGATAGCAGAGCCTCCTGTAGCGAGCATTGGGTCAACAATAAAGATTTCTCGTTCCATAGCATCTACAGGGAGTTTGCAGAAGTATTCATGTGGTTCAAGTGTTTTTTCATCTCGGTACAAACCGATATGACCGACTTTGGCATTTGGAGTAAGGTTTAAAATACCATCTGCCATATGAAGTCCTGCACGGAGAATAGGAACGATACAGAGCTTCTTTCCTGCAATTTCCTTAACCGTAGTTTTTACTAATGGAGTTTCTATTTCTTTATCAGCTAAAGGAAGATTGCGACTAGCTTCGTAGTAAATAAGCATAGCAACTTCCGATACTAAAGCACGAAATTCTTTGGTAGAAGTGTTTTTATCTCTCATAATACCAATTTTGTGTTGAATTAAAGGATGTTCCATAATATAAATATTTGACATAAAATTCCTCCTGTTTGCTCGTTTTATTTAGTATACCAAACTTTTCAGAAAAGGGAAAGAAATAATTTTGATATTATATCATTTGCTTTAGGGAAAGCGTATCCGAACAGTTCTACTAAGAGAAGGCTACTTTGCATATGTGTGAACAGTAATGCTGTAGGCATATTTGTGAGTAGTTGCTTGTGTATTTCCTTTTTCAATGGTAAAATAGCATCATATAAAAAATAGAAGTGGAGTAAAATTTTTTATGAAATTTCGTAAGACAACAATGGAAGATGTTTTGGCTGTTTTAGAAATTATTGGACAGGCACAGGAGTATTTAAAGCAAAAAAGAATTGAGCAATGGCAAAATGGTTATCCAAATAGAAATTCTATGATAGAGGATATTCAAAAAGAGTATAGTTATGTGATAGAAGAAAACGAAAGTATACTTGGTACAGTAGCAGTGGTATTTGATGGAGAGCCAACGTATGAGCATATTTATGATGGAGAATGGAAAACGAAGGGAATGTCTTATGTAACGCTTCATCGGGTGGCAGTTCGTAATGAGTGGAAAGGGAAAGGAATTGCAAAGCATATGATAGAAGAAGTTCTCTCTATGTGTCGGGAACGAAAGGTAGAAAGTATTCGTATTGATACTCATCGGGATAATATTTCTATGCAACAAATGTTAAAAAAGAATGGATTTGAGTATTGTGGTATTATTTATTTAGAAGATGGAGCAGAAAGATTCGCTTATGAGCGTAAATGTGGAATAGGTAAGTAGCAAAGTTGATAAAAAAGGAGTCATTTAGATGAAAAGAAAATATATGAAACGAGAAGAATGGCATCGTATGTTGCAAAAAGAATACCGTTGTGTGCCTTGTGAATTTGAGGGAATCGAAGGTTTCGTCTCTATTCTAGTCTTAAAAAAGGTAGCAGAGCCATTATATGTAGCAGATGAGGATAAGATGGTTTTAATTGCAGATAATGGGTATTCGTGGGTACAGGTAGCATTAAAAGACCAATATTTTTGGTTAACCTCCATGTTTGACACAGAGGGACGATTGCTCCAAGTATATTTTGATATTTGTAAAGGAATTTTGTTTGAAGAGCCTGAAAATCCTTGTTTTGACGATATGTATTTGGACATTGTTTTAACAGGGGATGGAAGATTATATATTTTAGACCAAGAGGAATTAGAAGAAGCAAGACAAGAAGGAATAATTAGTGAGGAAGAATATCAACATGCTATGATAGAGTGTGATAAATTGTATCAGTATTTAACAAAGCATAAGGAAAAGCTCATGGATTTTTGCAGAGAGTGGTATAAAAAACTAAGATAGGAACAAAAGAAATGCTAAAAATAGAGTATGCAACAAAAACAGATTGTATGGAATTAAAGGCAGTGATGGAACAAGCGGTAGCCGTGTTGCCACAAAAGGATTGGTATGTAGCGGATGACATTGATTTTTTAGAGCGACATATCGAAGAAGAAGGTTATATTTTAAAATGTATAGTAGAACAAAAAATAGTGGCTTTTTTAGTGGTACGTTATCCAAGGCTAGAAGAAGATAATTTAGGTTATTATTTGCCTGATATAACAAAAGAACAGTTGTTAAGAGTTGCTCATATGGAATCTATAGCAGTATTGCAAACATTTCGAGGGCATAAAATGCAAAAGCAATTATTAGAAATGGCAGAACAGATAGAGGAAAGTAAAGCTACGACGTATCTTATGGCAACGGTACATCCAGACAATATATATAGTAAAAGAAATTTTGAACAACAAGGATATTCTTGTTTATTGGAAACTAAAAAATATGGTGGTCTGAAAAGGTGTATTTTGTTAAAAAAAGTAAAATAAAAAAAGGGTGAAGTAAAAAATGGAATATCCATCAAAAACAATAGAGGCAATTACAGAATTTTTATTTATGGGAGAAGAAAAAGAGCAGTTAGTGCCAAGTGATTTAGTGATTGTTTTAGGAAATCACATTATAGACATTATGATGGGAGAGGTCGCAGACCTTTATCAAAAAGGGAAAATTGCACGAAATGCTACGATTATTTTAAGTGGTGCGACAGGAGATATGACAGCAGGACAAGCATTAGAATGTGAGCAAATGTATGAAAGTGCAGTTAAAACGTATGGAATGCCATCCGAATTATTTATAAAGGAAAGTAAAGCAACGAATGCGTATTTAAATATGGTATATGCAAAGGACATAATTTTAGAGCAAGGTGGTTTTGAGAAATTTCATCATATTCTTTGTGTTGGAAATTCTTTTTTATTGCGGAGAGCTTCGATGTATGCATCTAAATTAGAATATCCAATGGAACAAATGCAATTTTTTGGAGTACATGACAAAGAAGGTAGAAACATTTCAAAGGATGCTTGGTGGAAATCGGAGGTTTCTATACAAAGAGTGATGGCAGAACTTGAACGAATTGGAAAGTATTATGCTACAGGAAATATGAGTATTTTTTAATGGAATGGCAGGAGATTACTCCTGCCGTTGTTGCATTTTTGTCCAGTTATAAAAACCGTATAAGTCATTGGATAGAAACATAAGAAAACAGGCTACCATAGGCAGATAAGAAATATCTTCGATGGAAGCGAGTATCCATAAGATAATCAATACAATATCATTTGCAGAATAACCAATTGCATAATAAGGACTTCGTAAATAAGTTAAATAAGAGGCAATAAAGCTTGTGGTAATAGAGATGGTACTCAAAAGTAGATTAGTAGTGTTGCATATTTTTAAAATAAAGTAAAACAAAATGGTTACTATGATAGAAAATAATGACATAATAAGAAGTTGTTTTTTTGTAACATTACTTACTTTTACTTCCTCAGAATCTTTGTAAGGATTTTTAATCCAAGTAATCGTAGCAACAATTGCCATTGGTGCTGTCATAAAAAGATAAGTAATCATTTCACCATAATAGTGAAAAAAGAAAGAAATAATTCCATAAAAAATAGCAAATAAAACAGTGAGTAATTGTCCTAATACATGACCTTTAGCTACAAAGATAAGTGCGGTAACACCAATAAGAGAGGCAATTAAATTAAGGTAATCCGCACCACCTGATAAGAGAAAGGAAAAAATGGAAATAGCCATAGAAGTAAGCCATAATCCACGTTCAAATTTGGTTAATGTTTGAAAAGAGGCAAGATATTGTTTCATTATAAATTCTCCTTTGGTTAATCAAATATTCATAATTTTTTGTGGTGAAATAAAAAAACATTCGTGATACATCTTCTAAGACCTAATGATGTATAACGAATGCAAGTGCATTATTCTACCCGGTGGCAGTATCTCTATATAATGGTAAGTTTTTTTATAACATATAAAAAGAAAAAAGTCAAGAACTTATCATTTGTCTTGAAAAAATGGTTGATTTATAAGGGAGCGATTGTTATAATTAAAGGGAAACAAAGGATTTTTATGTGAAAGGAGAGAAATTGCTCTCATAAAAAATCACAAAAGGCAGTAATATTATTCTACAGTAATAGATAATTTTTGATTAGAAGATATGAGAAGCAATAGAAGAATGTTATGGGAAAATTGATAAAAAGAAAAGAACTAACGCCAGACCAATATCATCGAGCCAATAAAGTTATGTGTGTTATCATGGTAATTTGTTATGTTGTCTTTATTGGAGTAGAATATAGTAATATTGGAAGAACAGGTGATAGTGATAGTGCAATGCACCGAATGATAACATATGGAGTTTTTGCTCTTCTTTCGATTATTGTATGCAAAATATGGACAAAGAAAAAAAGATGTATGATTGCTTTAGCTGGATTGTTTTTGATTCCATATGGAATGTTAGTGTTTACTAATGGTGCAATTGTTATTGTTTTAGTTTTTCCTGTATTAATTGGTTTAATGATTTATTTAAATTCGGTGGTTGTAGGATTAGGTTGTATTTATGCATTTGTCATTTGTGCAGTAAAATGTTTTTTATACAAACAAGCAGGAGATATTGAATTTTATAATTATACAAATTTAATTACTATTTGTTTTGTTGTATCTGTTTATGGGTCTTATCGTGCCATTTCTCTTTTAATTAATTTTAGTAAAGAAGACCAAAGTATTATTCAGAAAGAAGCAGAGCATAGAAAAGAAGTAGCTAGTATAGTATCTAATATTGTGGAGAAGTTAAATGTAGATTTTACAAGTATGGTAGATAACTTGCAGAAGGTTAATACAGCAATGAGTCTAGCAAATAATGCAATGAATAGTATTTCAGGAAGTTCTGAAGATACAGCACAAGCAGTTAATAATCAGATGAATATGACAACGCATATTCAAGATAGTTTAGAAAATACAAGCGAATTAGCAAATAATGCAAGAGCAACAACACAAAATTTAAAAAATGTAGTTGTAGATGGAAAACAGCTTGCAGATGATTTACAAGAGCAATCTAATATAGTAGATAGAAATATTATGAATATTTCACAAATCGTAGAACAATTAGTAGATAATGTACATAAAGTATCTGGTATTACAGATTCGATTTTAAAAATTTCTTCTCAAACAAATTTACTTGCCTTAAATGCTTCCATTGAAGCGGCAAGAGCAGGAGATGCAGGACGTGGATTTGCTGTAGTAGCGGAGGAAATTCGTCAATTAGCAGAAGAAACAAAAGTTTCAACAGAAAAAATTTCTGCTATTATTAGAGAATTAAATAATGTAACAGATAAAACGCAAAGTGGTCTGGAAGAATCGGTAGAATGTATCAATAAACAGCGAGAAAAAGTAAAAGAAGTAAATGAAAGTTTTGAAACAGTAGAACGTGATATGTTTAAGCTTCAAGAACATGTTGAGAGTATGAGTGATGAAGTAGAGTCTGTTTTAAGAGCAAATAGTGAAATTGTAGATAGTATTGGACTATTATCTGCGGCATCGGAAGAAGTTTCTGCTGGAGCACAAACTTGTAAAGACACGATTGATACAGCATTTACAAATTT
>CALAEX010000217.1 GCA_937891165.1 uncultured Lachnospiraceae bacterium
GTAAATACCCGTGGCTAGACTTTCACTAGCAAGATTAGTGCCATGCTTGGCACACCCTATAAGAAAAAGGTGTTCAAAAAAACACCTTTTTTCTTTTTCTTCATATATTATACTATAAAGTTGGTACATAGGAATCTTTCTTCCGATTCCCCACTAGAAACAAAAATACAGCGGTCGGTTTTTCACATATATTCCTTTTACAACTATCTTGTTAATGTACCAGCTTTACCGACCGCTTTTCTATATATTTTTTATTCCCTTAAAAATTTAGCTACAGTTATTGGTTTTCAGGAAACAGTAGTGTTGGGTCTAAGCTTTCTTCTCCCTCTAATACTTGAAAATAAAGATTTGGACCTTCGACAATATAATATCTCGTTGGCTCTGCTACAGTTCCAAGACATTCTCCAGCTTCTACAATATCGCCCTCGCTTAAATCTCCAATCGCAAGTTGTCCATACACTAAACTCGTATTATTTCCTACTGCCAATGTCACGGTTGTTCCTGTTCGCTCATCTTCCTCAATTGCTGTTACCACCCCTTTGGCTGCTGCTTTTACTTCTGCTCCTACCATGGAAGAAAGCACAACCGCATCACTTGTACTAAACTGCTCTAATGTAAAATGAAATACTCCATGGTCAGGACTATACGGAATCACAACTTCTCCTTGCACTGGCCACAAAAGCCCTAACGATTTATCAAAGTTCAACTGTTCTGCAATTAACTGAGGACTTAATACTTGTGTTTCTTCTACTGGTTCTGTTTCCTCTGTGCCAACCTCTGTATTCTCTGCTGTCTGTATAGAAGAATCCACTTCTTCTATAGTAGGAACATTATCAGCTACCTGCTGTCCTGCATTTTCAGAATTAGTACCATTATTTCCTGCTACCAATTGTTCTTGTTCTTCTACTTTTGTATCATTCTCTGTCAACTGTTGTTCTGTAGATGAGGTATCTGGTGTATTGTTATCAACTACTTGCTGATTTTTTTCTTCGTCAGGAGTTTCATTTAAATCTACAAAAGAATCAGGTGTATTATCTTTGTTATTATCTCCTTGACTCAATAAACCAACGGTAGCTATTGCTGCGATACAAAAAACCGCAACTCCAAGCATTGCACGTTTTCTAATAACTTCGCTTAGTTTGTTCACAAAAATCCCTGCCTTTCCTTTCATCATTCCTTCATAGTTTTTCCGACAGAGATACTTTTATACAAACGATTTTATTTTTTTATAAAGTATCCTTTTGTTTCTATTTTAAATTGATACTTTCTCAATTAACAAGAGTTAGACATTTTCAAAAAATATGTTAAACTATACATACCGACCGGTCGAGTAAAAAATCAGGAGACACGATAACATGAACTTTGGACAAATAATAAAAAAGCTTCGACTTGATGCAAATATGACACAAGAACAGCTTGCCCAACTGCTTTCCATTTCCCCACAAGCAATTAGTCGTTGGGAAACAAATTTAGCAATGCCAGATATTTCCCTTTTACCTCCACTTGCCAATCTTTTTCAAGTAACTACCGACTTTTTACTTGGAATGGACACTTATCAAAAAGACTTAAGAAAAGCAGAATTTGACAAAGCTTTCCATGAATACTGGAAACAAGAGGATAAAGAAAAAAACTATGAAATTGCTGTTCATGCGGTGGCAGAGTACCCACACCATATGGAATATATGGAATGGCTTGCTCGTGCAGAATTTTTCATTGCCGTATCAAAGTCTGATGATACAGAATATCATCAACTACTTGAAAGCTCTATAAAGCATTATACGATTGTTCTTGAAAATTCAGATGATAACGAATTGTGGAGTACTGCCCTACAAGGTATTATTTTATCCTTTCATTCCACAGGAAGATATGCAGAAGCAAAAGAATATGCCATGAAAGAAAAAGACCAACGAAAACGTGACGATTTACTTTGCTTTTGTTTAGAAGGTGAAGAAAAAATTAGCCATGTTCAAAACGTTGCAGAATATTTTTTAAATCAATTTTTATTTCATTTAGATTTCGCAGTAAAATCTTTTGAATCATGTGATGCTATTGAGCAAATACTAAAAGTTCTCTTTCCTGACGGAAATTACCAATATTATCACGAAAAACTACGTTCTACCTTCTTTCATAAAGCTTGCTTACTATGCCAACAAAAACAATATGAAGAAGCTATAGAAGAACTAAAAAAAGCAAAATTTCATACACTAGAACTTATCAAATACAGCAAACAAGAACAAATTCATTTTACTTCACCACTATTTCATTATGTTACAAGTGATAATTATGATATCGCTGAGTTTGATGATTTTATTCCTTTATTAAATCATTGCTGTTTTGACCCTATAAGAGATAGAGAAGATTTTAAAGCTTTATATCACAAATAAATTTCTCAAAACTATAAAAAAATAGAACAAAAAGAAGCTATTAAAAATTAGAATACTCTCTATTTTCGATAGCTTCTTTTGTTACTATTCAGCCCTAAAGTAAACTATTAAGCAAAAGCCTTACTTTTCTTGGTATCTGGCAAGGACCGTTTAGAAACGGCAGTCCCCCACGAGGTTTTTTCGAGCCTAGTACTGCTCCGTTTCGCCACGAGCGCAAGCGTGTCCTAGAAGATACAAGAAAAGTAAGCTTTTTAATAAAAGGCGGAATAGTAACCTTCTTTTTTATATTTTCTTATTTTGTTATATCCAATTCTTTTCTATTTCTTCTTTTAAATCACAAAACATAGAATAATAGGATTGTTTTACTTCTTGAACAATACTTAATGCAATTGCTTTATTATAAGAATGTGCCACATTATTTCTTGCTTGTAATGCTCTTAACCAAAGTTCTTCCTCTTTAATCAAACCCATTTGATATGCTGTTTTTAATATCAATTTTGGAGAACCTGTTTTCGCTTCGGAAGTTCCACTATTTTCCAATAACTCTTTCATTGCTTTCCATGACTGTTCAAAACAAATTTCATACAATGCTACAAGCCCTGTTAAAACTACATTATCATAAGGTTCTTCATAACGATAAATATCATGTAAATTAGATAATGCTGCATAAAAGTTCTCTATTTTTTTCATAAATAACTTTTCCTTCCTTTTCAATAGATGCTCTAAGTTCTGGCTGTACTACTCCATCCAAATCTACAATATCATACTTTAATAAAGTAGTCGTTTCTTCCTCCACATCTAATGCAAATCTAGCAACATCTCCACCAAATACTGCTAAATCAATATCACTTGTACGATGGTAATCACCTCTTGCCCTAGAACCAAATAAAATAACCTTTTCTACATGATATTGTTTTGCAAATGCACAAATTTCTTGTAATACTTCTTTTCGAATTCCTGAACCTTCCATCGTTATCCTTTCTATTTTACTTTCTTCTAATTTGCCTACAGTTTTGCCATTTGCAATTGTGCAGTTACGAGTCCATAATAAATTCCCTTTTTCTCTAGCAATTCATCATGTGTTCCAACCTCTGCAATTTCATGTCCATCAATAACAACTAATCTATTTGCATTTCTAAGAGTAGACAATCTATGTGCTATGGCAAATGTCGTTCTTCCTTCGGTCAAACGGTCTAATGCTTGCTGAATCAAATATTCGCTTTCTGTATCTAGTGCGGAAGTTGCTTCATCTAAAATAAGCAATCTTGGGTTATTTAAAATCGCACGGGCAATTGCAATTCTTTGTCGTTCTCCACCAGATAAATTAAAGCCACGTTCTCCTACATAAGTATTATATCCATCCGGAGTCTTACAAATAAAATCATGAGCATTTGCTGCTTTGGCTGCTTTAATCACTTCCTCCATCGTAGCATCTGGTTTTGCAAATCGAATATTATTTAAAATGGTTCCTGAGAATAAAAATGTTTCCTGCAATACAACACCAATCTGAGAATGGAACGATTCTTGCTTAATATCTCGCAAATCAATTCCATCTATTGTAATTCTTCCTCTATCTACATCATACAAACGCATGATTAAGTTTATCAGCGTAGACTTTCCTGCACCAGACGAACCAACCAAGCCTATCATTTCACCTTTTTTTACATCTAAGTTAATATGTTCTAATACAGGCTCATAAGAATTATAACCAAAAGTCACATCTTCCAGACAAACATCTCCTTGAATCTCAATTTCCTTTGCAAATGTTTTATCTACAATGGCTGGTTCTTCATCCAACACATCGTAAATACGGTTCAAACTTGTAATCATTTGCATGATACTTCTTGGTAGATGTGTCATCCAACCAAGCGGTCCATATAAGTAACCAGTATAAGTAACAAACTGCATCAATGTACCAGCTGTCATATTTCCTTCTAATACATCTAAACCACCAAAATAAATTGCAATATAGGAACCGATACCCATAATAAATGTTAAAATGGGATAAAATAATGCCCAAAACATTTCATTATTTTTTTGTACTTGACAAAACTCTTGTGTCAATTTCTTAAACTTAGTTACTTCATAGTCTTCTCGTCCAAATGCCTTTACTACTCGCATACCAGAAATAACATCCTGTAAACCGCTTCGCATTTTATCGTCTTTTTGCCATTGACGATGAAAAATTTTATGAATGTGCTTTCGAAATACTCGATTCAGTACAACTACAACACCAATCAATAACGTAGAATACAATGTCATCTTTGGATTGATAGTAAGCATCATAATTAATGCACCTACCATCGTAAATAATGTAGATACCATATTTCCAAAGACATCTTCCATAAACCTACGAATCCTTGCCGTATCTCCTGAAACACGATTCATCAAATCTCCTGGTTTTCTTTTGTTTATAAAATTCATAGAAAGAATTTGTATTTTATAGTACAACTTTCTACGCAAATCCATACTCAACAATGAACCAAGGGAAACACACCACCAGTTTCTGATGATATTTACCGTAATTAAAATACCAGTCAAAAATAACATAGTGGCTACAAATTTTGCTACATCACCCATTGTTCCACTTTTATCCGCTAATGTATTATCAATAAAATCTCGTTGAATGGATGGCATAATAATCGAAATACCAGAGTTAATCACCATCATTGCGGAAATAGCTAACAATTTCCACTGATAGCCATTACATAATTCCCAAAATTTCTTAAACATGACATTTTTCGTATCACATTTTGGACAACGACTTGTACCAGGCAATGCTCGTCCACACTTTTCACAATACTTTTCATACTCGGTACTTTGGATTTTCTCTTTATCCCCATGAATTAAAAGATTTGCCCCTCTTGCTACATAAGCAACTCGCT
Source organism: uncultured Lachnospiraceae bacterium (assembly GCA_937891165.1). GTDB lineage: Bacteria > Bacillota > Clostridia > Lachnospirales > Lachnospiraceae > SIG299. The sequence continues at coordinate 5,270 of CALAEX010000217.1, forward strand.
CAATATGACGCATGGAAAACCGAGCAATACATTGCGGTTCTCCTTGTACAGTTACCCTCACAATACCACAGCCAATCATTGTTTCACATTTCACTTCGCTACAATTCTTTAACTGTTCTTCATACAGTATTGTTGTGCCATCTAACACTAAAATTCGAGTTTCTGTCACTACAAGATACTGCTGTTTTTTAGCAAAATGGTCACCACTTTTTTTCTCTTTATAATCATATGTTAAATCTAAAGGCACACAATACCAAATATCTTTTTCCTGTTCTGGCTTTAAGATATCCAATTGCTCCTGCCCTAAATCATACAATAACTTCATACTACCTCCATTAAGTATTACTCTTTAGCCATTTCCAAACAAAAATACTAAATAAATAGGTCTAACTTCTTGCGTTCACTTGCAGATAAACTATAAATATCTGGAATTTCAAAACGGTTTCCATCCAAATCTGTAATCATAATTCTGCGGTCAGACAGTGATACAACCGCCCCACCACCATTATGAATCGTAAATCGACAAGCTCCAAAATTCGTCACTACATTAAAATATCCATAACCATACTCTGTCTTAATATCAATAATTTTTGTAATCTCTGGTGTAAAATAACGAAGTCGTAACTGCTCTCTTAACATATCTGCTTGGTCTTTATCTAACGCAGACAGTTTCTTTACTACACCAATCTCTCTCGCCTTGTCATCTACTTCACGAATAGAAATATATTCTTCTGGACTTGTTACAGGAAAAGTTCTATATACATTGATACGCTCATATGTTTTTCCTTGATACTCTAACGATACAAAACCGCCCTTTGTTCTTGCAAATACCGCATTATCCCTTGTTAAATATCTTAATTCTAACAAATCCGCAGATTCTGCCTTCATTTTTTCTTCATCAAATTCTTTAAAATCATGACTTCCTTTCGGTCCTCTCATCTTTTCCTCCTAATTATTCGATACCTCTCATTGCTAATGCCTTTGTCTGTAATTCCATTAACTTATGGAACGTACCTTTCTTTTCAATTAACTCTGCATGAGTACCTTCTTCTGTTACACTACCATTATCAATTACTATTAAACTATCTGCATTTCGAAGCGTAGACAAACGATGTGCAATGGAGAGTGTTGTTCTTCCTTGTACTAAACGCTCTAACGATTCTTGAATCGCAAGTTCTGTTTCTGTATCTACAGCAGACGTTGCTTCATCCAAAATCAAAATTCGTGGATTTGCTAAAATTGCTCTTGCCATTGAAATTCTCTGCTTTTCACCACCAGATAAACTACGTCCAGAAGAACCAATCATTGTATCATAACCTTGTGGCATTTTACAAATAAAGTCATGTGCGGAAGCTTGCATCGCCGCCTCAATAATCTCTTTTTTCGTTGCGTCTGGTCTTGCATAGGCAATATTTTCTGCTACCGTACCCATAAAAATATAAGTTTCTTGTGATACCATCGCAATACTGCTACGAAGCTCCTTAAAGCCCATCTGCTTAATATCTATGCCATCAATCTTTATTGTTCCTTCATTGACATCATATAATCTGGAAATTAAATTCACCAAAGTAGATTTACCAGCACCAGAACGCCCTACAATACCAAGCATTTTTCCTGCTTCTACCGTAAATGTAACATCTTTTAACACAGGTTTATGTGGTTCATAGCCAAATATCACATGAGATAATTCAATCTTTCCTTCTATTTTTTCTGGTCGAATAGGATTTACAGCTTCTTTTACTTCTGCCACAGCATCAATAATTTCAAAAATTCTCTGAGCTGAGTTCAAACAATCGGTCATCCAACGAAATACGTGCGACATAAAATCCAAAGGACCTTTTAACTGTGTGACATAACCTACAAATGTCACTAACATACCAAACTCCATGTTTGTTCCACTCAAAATCATCGCAGAACCAACACCCCATACTAAAAAGGAAATAACATTTTCTACTACAGAATACAATGCATTAAATTTATTATCATATTTCATAACATCTAATTCTGCATCTCGTACCCCTTTGTTTGCCTTTCCAAGACGATTCAATTCTTGTTCTTGCTGGCCAAATGCTTTTACAACTCTTGCACCAGTAATACTATCATTCAATTGACTATTTAATCTTCTAGAAGCTCTATGACGTTTTCCATAAAATGTCCAAAGTCTTGGAAGCATTCGATAACTCTGAAATGTCAAAAATGGAAGTAAAAACAATGCCGCAAATGCTAATAACGGATTAATACTAAACATAACAACGGCTGTTGCTATAATTGTAAACACATTCGTAAATAAATATGGTAAACCATCTACAAAAAATCCTGTTACTTGTCCTGCATCATCTAATACTCTTGTCATTAATGCACCCGTCTGTCTAGAATTATAAAAGCTAATCGAAAGCTTACCCATCGAATTAAAAATTTCTTCTTTAATTTCAGCTACGACTTCTGGCACAATACGAGCTGTCATCGCTCCATGCAACATACCAATCGCTTGAATGAGTATTTTTGTCACTACCATAGCAACCACTGCAAACCCAAGAATCATGGTAAATCTACCACCAAAGGATTCCGCCCAAGCAACTACTTGTGGGTCACGAGCTAATACTTTGTCATACAAAAAAGTACCAGACAGATATGGCCATACTAAATTCAATGCACCTGTCAGTAAATAACAGACAAACATAATTCCAAGCTGTAATTTATACTTCAAAAAGTATTTCATCATTCGCATAAAGAGGGACTTTTTATCCATACACTTTGGACAAATTTTTCTCTCTTGGTCTGGATACAGAGTGCCACACTTTGGACAACATTCATGCTTTTTTCTTCCAACAATATCTTCTTCTTTTAGTTCCTCTTCCTTTTTTACTTTGCCAAAATTTCGTTTCAAACGTTCCATTTCGTTCATTCTACTATTGGAAAACTGGCAAAGTCTTGTCTGAACTCCATCCACTACTCCTAGCAGTGTACCACCACTAATTTCACGAATAATTTCTAATGTTTCTACCTTCTGTAATTCAAATACTCGAATCACTGGCTCTTGTTTTTCCACATTCGATGCCATTTCATTTCCCGCATATCCACCAAAACGAAATGTACCATTCTCTTCATATGGATAACAAATAAATGCCAAAACCGTCTTCGTTAAAATCAAATAATTATGTACAAAACGAAGCTGTTCATCTAAATCTGGTTCTGCCTTATATAAAATATCGTCTTTTTTTATTTGATATTTTTCTAGCAGACGATACAACTGCTCTGGTAAGGACAGTTGTTTTGTTACTTGTTCCTTTTTCTCCATATTTTTTCCTCTTTTTTTGTCAAATATTGATACCTTTTTATTGTATCATATTTCTTATCATTATAAAGCAAACATCGCTTCTCCAAATAATTCTTTATATTCTCGTTCTAAAAAATGCTCTTCTTCGGAATTTATAAATGGATGTTGCCGTCTATACTCTCTTAATCCAAGATAATTCCGAATGGCTTCTTCTAAAAGTTCCTGACTTTCTGTTAATTCTGCTTTTAAATCTATACTTTTTTTCTTCTTTATTCTAACATCCCCATACGTATATTCTTCTGGAAGCAAAAGTCCATCTGCATTTCTATCCATAATTTCACTCATCTTTTTCACTAAAGGAGGCAATTTTTTTCTATCTTTTAACTTTCCATCTCCACCTTCAATTCTAAAAAACTCAGAAACTACACTAAAGTATTCTTCATCTTCATACAACCGTTGTACAAAAAGAGCAACTCTCTTTGCCATTTGCAAATAATTCTCTTTTTCTACTTGACTCATGGAGTCTAAGATAGAAGCCATACTTTTATTATTTTTTTGAACTCTTTCTTCTTTCAAGCATAGATAAATGCCACGAATCAATTCTATTGCATTTGTTACATACTCATCTAAAAACCTTAGAAATACAAATTTGTCTGTATCTGTCAATAAGTCATCTGCTTCTGGCAAATACTCTACTAAAGTTAGCAATTTTTGTCCTACTTCCTCGGATAACTTATCTGTTTGAATACAAATACTATTTCTCATTACCGCAAATTTTGTTTGCACTAACATTTGAAACTCTTGTTCTAATAAACTATCGGTGGGAACATCATTATGCTCCGCAAGTGTTATAAAAGCACACTGTAAAAATTCAATTTCTTGTGCATACTCCACAGAAAAGTCTTTACACCGAATTCGCTTTCCCGCACTACTTTTTGCTATTTCCACCATGCTTGCAAGCAAATCAATATCAGACTCCTCAATCAGATAACCTTTCGCCTCGGAAAAATCCTCTCGCAACAGCGACATATCAAATCCTAACACATCCGCTAACTCATTCAACATATCAGATAATTGATTTTTATTGGAGTGAGGACTTTTCTTCCCATAAACTTTATAATTTGCAAAATTCATATCCACTTTATTCATACAATGGCTTTCCCTCCTCCAAAAGCCTACGTTTTATTCTAATTCCCTCAAAACTTTATTTTTATTTCCCACAGCAATCCCCTCCTTTATTCATCGAACTTTTGTTCTTATTTTACTCGTTCTCTCCCTTTTTTGTCAAGCATAGATTTTCCTAACGACACTATTTTCTATTATAAACGACATATTCTAAAAAGAAAAGTCTTCTCATCCCCCAAAAAAATACGAACTTTAAGCATTTCCATACTCAAAGTTCGTATTTTTATATATATTTTTTAACCAAATCAAATAAGTCCCCTCTTCTAGTGCGTAAAGCACCAAGTGGTGGGTAAGGGACTTATTTGTGTTAGGTGGAGCTACAAGCTCCATCTGACAAGCTACGATAGCAACTATTCGGTTATAAGTAAGTAGCGAAGCGGATTACGAATATCCGATTGACCTATCCTAAATCTCTTACATAAAACCATTTCATCTATATTATAATAGCGAAGTTTTAATAATGTATGTGTAGAACCATTTAGAAATTACTTCACCTGTTCAATCTTTAACATATTGGTATTTCCTGTCTTTCCGTTAATCTGACCACCAGTTAATACTACATTATCCCCTTTTTGCAAGCGTAAAATTTCTTTTGCCTTATTGATACCATGATAGAACATAACTTCTACGGAAGTAAATTCTTCACTTAATACTGGCTTTACTCCCCAGCTTAAGTTTAACTTTCTCCAAACACGTTCAGAAGTTGTAATACCAAGGATTGGCATTGGACAACGGAAACGGCTAATCATTCTTGCAGTACAACCACTCAATGTACTAACTACCATACACTTTGCTTTTACATCCATTGCCATAGCACAAGTACCATGAGAAAGAGCATCCAAATTATTCTGAATCTCAAATTCTGCCCCACGGAAACGCTCTACATAATCAATATGACTTTCTGTATATTCGGCAATCTCTGCCATATTCTTTACTGCTGCCACTGGATATTTACCTGCTGCTGTTTCTCCAGAAAGCATAACCGCAGAAGTACCATCATATACCGCATTTGCTACGTCAGAAATTTCTGCTCTTGTTGGACGAGGATTTTGAATCATCGACTCTAACATTTCTGTTGCTGTAATAACTCTTGTACCCATCAAACGACACTTATCAATCAAATACTTCTGAATATATGGAACTTCGATAAATGGAACTTCTACTCCAAGGTCACCTCTAGCTACCATAATACCATTCGCAATTTCACAAATTTCCTCAATATGGTCAATACCAGAACGATTCTCAATCTTTGCAATCACATCAATATCAGCTCCACCATTCGCATCCAAAAATTCTCTTAAATCTATCATATCCTGCTTTGTAGAAACAAAAGAAGCTGCTACAAAATCTACCCCATGCTCAATACCAAACAATAAGTCTTTTTTATCCTGCTCACTTAAGAATGCTTGCTTTAATACATGATTTGGGAAATTCATGCTCTTGCGGTCAGACATTTCACCACCAGAAATTACCGTACAAATCGCATCCTGACCTTTGAGTTCCTTTACTTGGAAAGATACAAGACCGTTACAAACTAAAATTGTGTCACCTACAGAAAGCTCATTAATCAGATTTTTATAAGTAACTGAAACTCTTGTTTCATCACCTACGATATCCTCTGTTGTAAAAGTAAATGTATCTCCATCTTTTACTACAACCTTCTTATTTGCAAATGTTTTAATACGATATTCTGGACCTTTCGTATCTAACATAATGGCAATTGGAAGATTTAACTTTTCACGTACTTTTTTAATCAAGTTAATTTTATTTAACTGCTCCTCATGTGTACCATGAGAAAAGTTAATTCTAGCTACATCCATACCCGCTTTACACAATTTGGTTAAAACTTCTTCATTTTCACTCGCTGGTCCAATGGTACAAATAATTTTAGTTTTACGCATCTTTTTACTTCCTTTCTGTTCATCGCACTATTATTATTGTCTGTTCTTCCACTCACTATTCCACAGAAGATGACAACTCTTCTAAAAAAATTCTAACACATTTTCCTCAATAATTCTATCCCTGAAAAAAAATATATCCATAAAAAATCCTTTTTTTATTTGCAGTTTTTCAAAAGATGTTGTAAAATAAAACTAGCCTAGAAAGCCGTTATTTTCTAGGCTAATCTATATAAAAGGTTGGGAAAAAATTATGACAGCAAAACAAACTTCTATGATTCTGAGATTTTTGAGCAATCAGCTCTCTGGAGAACGAGACATCGTAAAAATTAGTATGCTTCTGCAAGAATTTCAAGGAGCTTTCGAATCAGAAATCCCCAACTGGCGTACTGAATTATCAGAATACCTAAAAAAAGAACCATATGGATATACTGCATTAACTGTATTAAAACAATGGATGTAACATTACAACAAGGGACTGTCGGTAAATAGAACTAATATAGGCAAAGTTCTCATCTATTTACCGATTCCCCCCCTTTCTCTTTAACGCTATCAAATTGTTTATAACCGATAACACAAATCTATCATGCCACTACTTTACTACAAAGTTACACCTTCTTTTTTCTCTCAAGTTACATTTTTCTAAACTAACGCACACCCATCTGACACAAGGAAGTGCTCTGTTGAGCCTTTTTTATTTTATTTAATAAAAATCCTTATAAAAAATAAAATATATGATAGACATTTTTTTCAGAACCATCCATAATAATACAAAAACACTAAGGAGAACTTTTATCAATGAATGAATTAAGCAATTATATCACAGAATACTTAGAATATTGTAATTATAGAAAACGCTTAGACAATAAAACATTAAAAGCCTATCATATTGACCTAAAACAATATAAATCCTTTGTTTCCAATTTCCGTGAATATTTTTCTAAAAATACCATTGACGAATTTATTACTTACTTACATAAACAATATAAGCCAAAAACCGTAAAACGTAAAATTGCAAGTCTAAAAGCTTTTTTTCACTATCTCAATTATAAAGAAATTCTAATGGAAAATCCTTTTTCTAAACTAGATATTCGTTTCAGAGAATCTAAACTTTTACCTAAAACAATTCCCTTCCATTCTATTCAAACTTTTTTATCCACACTTTACACCCAAAAAGAACAAGCTACTTCACCATATCAATTACGTTGTTGCATCCGTGATATTGCTGTTATTGAACTACTTTTTGCTACGGGAATACGTATCTCTGAATTATGTTCTTTAAAACCATCGGATATTGACTTTAAAAGTAATAATATCTTAATTTATGGGAAAGGTTCGAGAGAACGTATGTTACAAATTGGAAATGCTCAAGTTCTTGCTGCTTTACAATTATATCAAGAAACATTTCAAGAAGATATAAAAGTATGTGGATACTTCTTTGTTAATCGACTTCAACATAAATTATCCGATCAATCCGTTCGCTTTATGATAAATCATTATGCAAAACTCGCTGGTATTGAACAACATATTACACCACATATGTTTCGACATTCCTTTGCTACCTTATTACTAGAACAAGATGTAGATATTCGCTATATACAAAAAATGCTAGGACATAGTTCTATCAGTACTACTGAAATTTATACACATGTCTCTAATGTAAAACAAAAAGATATTTTATTTCATAAACATCCAAGAAATTTTATTGATATTAATAAAGGATAATTTGTAATTATTACTTATTATATAAACACCAGTTTACAAATTTTGAGTATGACTAAAAAAGCTAAGTGCCTTTTGTTGCAATAGCTGTAGAATTGGATTTGATTTTATGTCATTTTCGAGTGTTTTTACGAAACGCTGTATAATTAATTGTTCTCGAATCCGTTTACTTAAATACCAACGGAAGTCTTGGACACTTTCTGTTTGATACTCTGAAAAATCTTTCTCCAAATAAGGAAGTAGTTTCATAGCACTATACAAGATGGTGATAAGATTTATCATTCGCTCAATACCAATACGACTACGAAGCATATATCGTTCGAATGACCAAAATTTCTTCTGCTCATAATAGCTTACCTCTATGTTCCAGCGAAATCGATAGAGAAACAGTGGAACATACATCATCCAGTCCATTCCTGTTTGGTTTAAGGGTTCTACTTCTTGCCAAGCACAAAATAAAGATAACGTAACAGGGGTTATTGTACTTAAAAATAAACGACGAGAACCACCGATGGGTTCGGTCGATGTCACGTAAGCAAAAATTTTTCGTTCTCCAAATAGGTTCGACAATACCATTTGCACTCCAGTATAATAACCACCTATCGGTTGTTCAGAAAGAGAAATATCATCCAAAAAAATCCGTTCTCCATATTTTTTTGGTCTACCTCGTTTTCCCGAAGGTTTGGGTGGCAATTCATACAATACCTTATCTTTTCTAACATTACAAACGATATCTAAGTGTTCGAATTGTTCTACTAAATCAGTAACTTCTTGTTTGGCATACCAACTATCGCAAAGAAGAATGGTTCGTTTGGACTGTAAATCTGGCATCACTTGCGTTACCATTTGAGCTGCAAGAGCTAACTTAGACGTTGTTTTTTGCCACATACGATAACCTAAAGGGAGGGAAAGATAATGAATTTTTCCGTTTTTCCATACAGGAATACAAAGTAGTAAACTGACAAAACAATGTCCATGTAAATAGGAAGAACCTTGATGAGCTGCATGGTCAAATA
>CALAEX010000218.1 GCA_937891165.1 uncultured Lachnospiraceae bacterium
CTTTGTACTGCTTACCACCTGTTGCAATAATTGCGTACATATGGCACCTCCTATTTATCATTACTCGCCAACTTTGGTGCTGTTTTCTAACAGTCTTTAACCTCGTTGTGCGGCATACTCACAAAATATACCATAAATAAAAACATATGTCAAGTAAAAATATTTACGTTTATAAAAAATCTATCTTTTCGTTTCTTCTATTTGCTCCGCTAATGTTTTATAAACTTTTTTTCTTGTGATTTCCATAAGACCTAGTTTTGTAATATCAATTACTTCTGTTTGAATTGGGTCTTTTTGAAATAGTTTTTTCAATTCTTCTTTTAATTGTTCTTCTTTTTCTTTACTAAATAGATTGATAAAATCTATTAAAATAATTCCAGATAAATTCCGTAATCTAATTTGTGATGCAATCTCTTTTGCAGCTTCTATATTAATAGCAAAAAAAGTTTCTTCCGTTGCTTTTTTTCCAGAAATAGCTTTTCCTGTATTAACATCAATAACAGTTAATGCTTCGGTTGGTTCAATAACAATCGTAGCACCTGAATTTAAATAAACCATCCGATGTAGTGCCTTATCCATAAAATGGTTAATTTTATAACGAATCACTAACTCATTAGCATCATCTACTAATTCCTGCATAAATAAAGTACTATCTACTGTTTTTACAGGATATTTCTTTACATAATTTTGAAACTCTTTATAAATAGATGGAATATTTGTTACTATCTTTTGAATAGAAAATTCTTTACTATCTCTAAATTGTTGCAAGTAAAGAGGCAATTCCTGATATAATAAAGAATATTTCGTCTGATGAATCCCTTGAGTACAAATTCTTTGATACTCTTCTAATAATTGATTTACCTCTTGTTCTATTTCTTCAGAAGAAGCATATTGTGCATTTGTACGAACAACAATACCAAATGATTCTTTTGAAACATTGAATAGTTGATTTTTCAATGTATTTCGTACCGATTTTTGCAGAATTTTTTTAGAAACTTGAATTCCAGTTCCCCCATGTACTAGCACCACATACTTTCCTGTCAAAGAAAAGTTTGCTGTTACTACAGGTGCTTTTGTTTTTATATCTTCTTTTACTACTTGAACAATCAGCTCATCTCCTATACAAATTTTCTTTTCTGATTGTTTTTTTATAAAAAGAGGTTCTCTGATTCCAGACAAATCCAAGTAACAAGAAAGTCCCTCTGCAATTTGAACAAATGCCGCATTAATATTTTTTACAATATTATCAATTCTTCCAACATAAATATTCCCAATACAGATGGTTGCTTTTTTATGACAAGCAGACACTTGTACCATCTGTTTTTCTTCATATACAGCACTAATAATACTATTCTTATAATTTGTAATAACCAGTTCGTTCATGCAGTTATAACTGCTCCTTTCTCATGGTCTGCCACCACAGAAATTGTTTGGAAGTTATATTAGTGTTTATGGTATTCCAATAATGTAACCAATCTACGCTCTGGCAGAGTACCTTCTTGTGTTTTTTTTGCAATATCTGCTTGAGATACTTTTCGTAAGGAAAGGTCCGCATATGTTTCTAACCGATGTACTTGATAAGCATAAGGATTATATTCTTTTCCTAAAAATGCATAAAATGCTTCCATTACGGTATCTGGTTTAATGTTATTTACACTTCCAGCAGATAAAAGCATATAAAATACTAATCCATTTTCATACTGTCCTGAAAATTCTGTTGTTTTTCCTGTACTAGAAGCTTCAAAAATAAAGTTTGCAAGGTCTACTTCGGTTTCAGCTTTTTTTGATTTCTTTATAAACGGAATTGTTTCCTGTGAAATAAACTGTGCAAATTTTTCTCTTAATTCTTCTGCAGAACTATCTTCCTCGTATCCATCTTTTCTCATCACAAGATAAGAAGAAGCAGCTACTAATGCCATCGCTGTTTCACGTTTTACTTGTGGTGCTGGTGGAGGAAGAATTTCTGCTGCCAGTATGTGCATACCATCTGTCATTACTGCATTTAAACGCTCTACTAACTCTTCCATAGAAGGTGCGGTATGCAGTTCTATATCAAAATATTCACTCTCACTTGTTTGTCCAACACCAAGAGGTGCAGCAAAAGACATAATCTGATGAGGATTAAATCCTTCCGAATAAGCTACATCTAAACCAGAACGACGTACTGCTTTCTGAAAATAACGCATAACTTCCAAATGACTAATAAACTTCATTGTATCATATTTTGCAAATTTAATTCTAACTTCCATATTATTCTCTTTTCTATTGTTTTTGCTTATTAGGAAAGGATGAGAGACTCACCAGCCTCGTTTCTTGGCTCATAACATACACCACCATGGAACACTTTTGCTCCACATCCTGCACAACCTTTTCTACAATTTGGTGTTACGGTTTCTTCTAATCCTTTTGTATATTCTCTCCATAAAAACGCTTTTGTTACACCTGCATCAATAAAATCCCATGGAAGGATTTCTTCTTTTGTACGTTCTCTATGATTATAAAACGCCATATCTAATCCAAGTGTTTCAAATGACTTTACCCAAGCATCAAAACGGAAAAATTCTGACCAAGAATCAAAAATACACCCATTTCGATATGCCTCTACTAATAAAGCACAAAGTTTTCTATCTCCTCTAGCAAATACACCTTCTAATAATGTAAGTTCTGTATCATGCCAATTATATTTAATACTCTTATTATTTAACTGTTCTTTTAATTTATTACTTAAATGCTTTCTCTTTGCTATAAATTCGTCTTTTGTAGACATCTTTGTCCATTGAAATGGAGTAAACGGCTTTGGGACGAAGAAAGAAGTGCTTGTTGTAATACTTACCTTTCCATTTCGCTCTTGTTTTGGAATTGTATAATATTCTCTAGCAATCTTATCCGATAATACCGCAATTTGCTCAATATCTTCCTCTGTTTCGGTAGGTAGTCCAAGCATAAAATACAATTTTACTTTATTCCAGCCACTGACAAAAGCAGACATTGCCCCTGTTAAGATAGCTTCTTCCGTCAATCCTTTATTAATTACATTACGCAAACGCTGAGAACCTGCTTCTGGTGCAAATGTTAAGCTACTCTTTTTAATATCTTGTACTTTGCTCATTACATCTAATGCAAAAGCATCAATACGAAGAGATGGTAATGAGATATTGACACCCTCTTTTTTAAATGTATCAATTAAATAATAGACAAGTTCCTGTAAATTAGAATAATCACTAGAACTTAAAGAACTTAGCGAAATTTCTTCATGTCCCGTGTTTTTAATCATTTCCACTGCTCTTTGTTTTAAAAACTCTACATCTCTTTCTCTGATTGGACGGTAAAGCATACCCGCCTGACAAAATCTGCAACCACGAATACACCCTCGTTGAATTTCTAATACAACACGGTCTTGGACTGCTTTTACATAAGGAACTAATGGCTTTTCTGGATAAAATGTATCCGAAAGTTTCATTTCCACTTGTTTTCTTATTGTTTTCTTTGCGTGTGCATTATTTGGTTCAAAAGAAGAAATCGTACCATCTTCCCGATAAGCTACATCATAAAAGGCAGGAACATAGATGCCCTCTATCTCTGCTGCCATTTCTAGAAATTGTTTTCTTGTACCATGATTCTTTTTATTTTCTTTATAAGCATTTAATAAATCATCATAGACAGTTTCACCCTCACCAATATAGAATAAATCAAAAAAATCAGCTAAAGGTTCTGGGTTATAAGCACAAGGACCACCGCCAATGACAATTGGATGTTCCTCTGTACGGTCTTTACTAAGTAATGGTATTTGAGACAAATCCAAAATTTGTAATACATTTGTATAACACATTTCATACTGTAATGTAATGCCAAGAAAATCAAATTCTTTTACTGGTTGCTGAGATTCTAAGGCAAACAATGGAATTTGTTTTTCACGCAATACTTTGTCTAAATCCATCCAAGGGGAGTATACTCGTTCACAATAAGTATCTTCTCTTCGATTAAACATATCATATAAAATCTGAATTCCAAGATGGGACATTCCGATTTCATACACATCAGGAAAACACATACAGAAACGAATTTCTACCTTGTTTGGGTCTTTTACAACCATATTTACTTCATTTCCTATATATCTTGCAGGCTTTTCTACCTGCATTAAAATTTCATCTGATAATGCCAGTTTTCTCAAAATCTTCCTCATTTCTGCGTTTTATCGCCTACTTCTATTCCCTTTATTTTAGGATAATACCTCATAATATTATATCATAATCATGGCAGGAAAACAATGTCCGAAGCAAGATAATTACAGACAGCTTGTACTATTTTTTCCTCTTTTAGTATAAATTTCAAAACAACAAATGCCATACAAAGAAGCATCGAACATAATGTTCGTAGTAATGCCGATTTTATTTTATCGTCTTCTCTCATATTCACCACTCCTTTGTATCAGCATATGCGATAGGTTCTTTCTCTATTCTCCAAAAAATCATAACTTCTAGAAATCTTCAAAAGAGAATAATTCTTCTAATTCCTCTTTGTTAAGAGAATTTATAAATACTTCTTTTGCTTCAATTACAGAATCAGAAAGTTCTTTCTTCTTTTTTTGTAAATTAAAAATTTTTTCTTCAATCGTTCCTTTTGTAATTAGTTTTATTACTTGTACGGAATTTTTTTGACCAATACGATGAGCACGGTCGGTTGCTTGGTCTTCTACTGCTGGATTCCACCATGGGTCAAAGTGAATTACAGTATCTGCTCCTGTCAGATTTAATCCTGTACCTCCCGCTTTTAAAGAAATTAAAAATAGTTCTCTTTCTCCTGCATTAAATCGTTTTACAAATTCTCCTCGTTGAGTAATTTTTGTACTACCTTCCAAATAAAAATACGTATAACCTAATTCATCTAACGTATGAGCAATAATTTCCAACATGGTTGTAAATTGAGAAAATACTAAAATACGATGTCCATTAGAAATCAAATCTGGAACTATTTGTTGAAATAATTCTAATTTTCCACTACCACCTTCATAATTCTCCAAAAAAGTTGCTGGATGGCAGCAGATTTGTCGTAATCTCATTAAAGCAGTAAGAACTTGTAACTTACAATGTTCCATCATTGCATAATCAAAATTATCACCAAATTCTCCACGAAAACTTTTTAAATAAGATAAATAACTCTTTTTTTGTTCTTCTGTTAATTCCGTCAAAAACTTTGTTTCCACTTTTTCTGGAAGTTCTGTCAATACATCTTTTTTCATTCTTCGTAATACAAATGGACGAATACGTTTACTTAAATCATTTAATACCTCTAGATTCTTTTTCAAAATTTGTTTTTCATATTGTTTGACAAATCTAGAATGATTCAATAAATAATATGGCATAATAAAATCAAAAATAGACCAAAGTTCAGATAACGAATTTTCAATTGGAGTACCCGTTAAAGCAAAACGATGAGCAGCTTTTAAACTTTTTACGGATTTCGCATTTAAAGAAGCTGCATTTTTAATAAATTGTGCTTCATCTAAAAATACAGTATGAAATTTTCTTCCTTCATAGTTGGCAATATCTCTACGCAAAGTTGGATAAGACGTAATATATACATCAACCGCATCATTATTTAATAATTCTACTCGTTCTTCAGGTGTTCCTGTAATAATCAAACATTTCAAATCAGGTGTAAAATTCTCAAATTCATCTAACCAGTTATATACTAAAGAAGTAGGGCAAACAATTAGAAATTGATTTGCTTTTGAGCGTTCTTTCATTGCTTTCATATACACAATAGCCTGCAAGGTTTTTCCAAGACCCATGTCATCTGCTAAAACACCGCCCAGTTGATTATCTGCTAATGTCATTAACCATTGAAATCCTGTTTCTTGATATGGACGTAATTGTGCATGAACATTTTTAGGAAGTTCATATTTTTGTTTCCTCATATTTAAAATAATATCAATTAACTGATAAAACTGTTCATTTTTTTGTATTTGAACCGTTTTTTCATCAAATAAATCATCTAAGTATAAAGCAAGACCTTTGGATAATTTAAACGTAGAACGGTCTTCCATTTCTTTACTAGAAATATTAAGTTTATTCAAGATAGATACCATTTCACCGATTTCTTGTGCTTCATCCAAATCAATAAAACTACCATCATTCATTCTGAAAAATTTCTTTTTTAATCGATAAGAACGAAATAGTTCTTGTAACTCTTCTTTTGTAATATCTCCATAACTTAAATCTAATTCCAAGAAGCCTGATTGTTCAGATACGCTTACTCCTACAGAAAATGTATGAGATTGTTTTGTTTTCATTTTCCGAAACGCTTCCGAATAAAAGACTTCACCATGTTCTCTTAACTGTTCTATTCCTTCTTGTAAAAAGGAATAAATATCATTATCTGCTTTTAATAAATAAAATCCACTATATGGTTCAAATCCATACGTTTCTAATAAGTTTATAATCCATAATTCTTTTTCTCGTTGCCTTAAAATAATATATTCTCCACTGCTTGGATTTTCAAAAGCATTAAATTTATACTTGTCATATTGGAAAAAAAGTTCCACTTTGATATAATTTTGATACTTATCTAAATATAGTTGCATTTCTAATTCTGGTGAAATATAACGTTCCTTTAATTCTTCTGGAACTAAAATATCCATAATACTATGAAGATTTGGCAATACATTCTCTAAAAACCGTTGTTTATAAACTCCTTGAAATACTAAAGGTTTCTTATCTACTCCCAAACTATTAAAAAATGGAAGAAAATTTTTCAAAAATAATTTATTTGGTAAAAATAAAAATTTATCTCGATATAAGATTTCTCCATTTTCACATAATGGAATTATTACCTCTTTTTCTCGATAGTCCAAGGAAATAAAATCTTCATCAGCAAGTAACTCTAACTCTATCGTTGGATTTCCTGGAATACATCGCACTTCTTCATAAGATTTTCCATAAAGTTCTAATGTAAAAGGTGTTCCTTTAAATTGACGTAAAAATTTAATAAATAGAAACTTAGTAAGTGTCATTTGTGACTTTAAAAACACTTGATTTACTTCTTTTTCATTTACCATTTGCATAATATCGTACACTTCTAATAAAAAATCTAAAAGTGCTTTCGAAGTTCCGTCAAAAGCACTTTCTCCTGCAATATAGCGAAACTCTTTTCCAAGCACGATATTTTCTCTACGAATATATTCTTCTAGAAATTTTTTAATATTTTGAATTTTATACATTTTAGAATTCCCAACTTTTAACGAAATATAGGCAATTCCAGATGTATTACGAAGCATAGCAGGAACAGTGATAATAGGTTCGATTCGGAATACTTCTCCTGTCATAAGTTCTATTTCTTGATTATCAAAGTATTCTAATACTTGATAAGCACGTTTTTCTTCTGCATTTTTAGGTAAAACACCTTCGGAACGTTCTTGATGCTTAAATATCATTAATAAAGCAGCTATTATATGTTTACAAGCTCCTTTTTCTCTCTTTGATGCAGGGCAATTACAACTAGTTTCAAAAGAACCATCCTCCATTTCTTCAATTACTACTGTGTAATCATAACTACCTTTTACAATAATTTTATAACGTTTAGCTGATTTAGAATAAGAAGCTGTTTGAATACGTCCACATTGAAAATACTGTATGCCTCTTTTAAAATTTTGCTCACTAGAAGCCAAATTTTTAATCATATTTTTTGTCAATTGTATCATCTCTATTCTCATCTCCCAGTGAAATTACTAAATATATTTTTTCTGTTCTATATATTTGATTTAAATATCTAACTTTAATTGTAATTCTTCTTCTGCTTCCAATTTAAAAGCTACTATTTTTTCCGGCTGTACAATTGGAAGTTCTTCTAAAGAAACAAGACCAAAATTCCTTAAAAATTCTTCTGTAGTCCCAAATAAAATAGGCTTTCCTGGTGCATTCATACGACCTACTTCCATAATCAAATGATATTCTAACAATTTATTGATAACATGTTCACAACTAACTCCTCGAATAGCTTCTATTTCGTTTCTAGTAATGGGTTGCTTATATGCTACAATAGACAATGTTTCTAATAATACATCTGTTAAAATATGTTTTTTAGGTACATTGTGAATTTTTATGATAGTTTCATACATGGATGGTTTGGTACACATTTGAAAAGCATCATTCAACTCAATAATTTGAATTCCCCGGTCTATAGAATCATATCGGTCCATCATATTTCGTATTACTTTTTTTATCGTATCCGTATTATGACCTAATGCTTTTGCAATTCGTTCTACTTCGATAGCTTCTCCCATAGTAAATAAAAT
>CALAEX010000219.1 GCA_937891165.1 uncultured Lachnospiraceae bacterium
GCAGTACTAGGCTCGAAAAAACCTCGCCAAGGACTGCCGTTTCTTAACGGTCCTTACTAGATATCATGCAGAGTAAGGCTTTCGCCAAAGACATCATTATCTGATACAAACAAGTCCCATACCCACCACTTAGTATTTACACACTCAAAGCGAAGAACTTATTTGATTTGTTTAAACAATACTTTATACTTCTTCAATTGCTCTACAAATAATATCGCCCATTTCTACCGTGCCAACCTTAGTACAACCTTCTGACATGATATCGCCTGTGCGGTAACCTGCGTTTAAGGCTGTATGAATTGCGTTTTCGATATCATCTGCTTCTTTATCTAAGTCAAAGGAATAACGAAGCATCATGGCAGCAGATAAAATCGTTGCGATTGGGTTTGCTAAGTTCTTTCCTGCAATGTCTGGTGCAGAGCCATGGCTAGGCTCATATAAGCCAAGTTTACCTTCTCCAAGACTTGCAGAAGACAACATACCAATGGAGCCTGTTACCATACTTGCTTCATCCGAAAGAATATCACCAAACATATTTTCAGTTAAAATAACATCAAATTGTGTTGGGTCTTTTACTAATTGCATAGCACAATTATCTACTAACATATCAGAAAGTTCCACATCTGGATAATCTACGGCAACTTCCTTAACTACTGCTCTCCATAATCTAGAAGAATCTAACACGTTTGCTTTATCTACACTACACACTCTCTTATTTCTCTTACGAGCAATTTCAAACGCCCACTTTGCAATTCTTCTAATTTCTTCTTCATTATAAGTTAAAGTATCCACTGCGGTACGAAGACCATTTTCTACGGTGGTATGTCTTTCTCCAAAATAAAGACCACCAGTTAATTCTCTCATTACAACAAAATCAAAACCATTACCTACAATATCAGGACGAAGTGGACAAGCTTCTTTCAACTGTGGAAACAATACGGCTGGACGAATATTAGCAAACAAACCAAGACCCTTACGAATTGCCAATAAACCAGCTTCTGGACGCTTGTTTGGAGGTAATTTATACCACGGAGATGTATTTGCATCTCCACCTACTGCACCAAGCAGTACAGCATCACTATTCTTTGCTGTCTGTAATGCTTCCTCCGTTAAAGGCTCACCAGTTGCATCAATCGACACACCACCCATCAGTACCTCTGTATACTGAAACTCATGACCATATTTTTTTCCAATACAGTCCAATACTTTTTTTGCTTCTCTTACGATTTCTGGACCAATACCATCACCAGAAATCACTGCAATACGATATACCATTTGAAATCCTCCATTTTTTCGTTCGTCGAATCCTAAAGAATATTATCTTTAGAATCATTAGCCTACATTATATCATACCTTTTCTAATAAGCCAAACTAAAATTTTAAAAAAAGAAGTTCCGAAACAAATCGGAACTCATTTAACAACAACATAAATTACAAAAGCATTGTAATGCGAGATATTCCATACAACAATTTCCCATACTCATCACTGGTCGTCCATACATTGTACCCCGTTCTGTATACCAGCTTTCTCCTGATTGCAGACGCTGAAGTAAGGCTTGATATTGATAATTGCTTGGCTCTAATTGTACCGCTTTTTGTGCGTGTTCCCTAGCTGTAATATTATTCCCCAATCCACTATTTGCCATAGCACTATAATAATACCATTTTGCATTTCTCTCCGAAGAAGCCATACTTTCTAATACATTCAGTGCCTCTTTATAATAACCATTTCGAATATAATTTCCTGCCGCCTGTATTCTTGTAGATTCTTGACTTTCCTGCCTCTGCTGTGTATAACCTCCAAATCCACCAAAAGGACCTTGCTGATAAGTACCTTGTCCATAACTTCCACCATTACTATATGAAGAACTTGACCCTCGTTCTCTCTCCGTTACAATCTGCTGATAAGCAGCTTGTATTTCTTTAAACTTTGCCTCTGCTTGGTCTTTGTTTGGATTATTCACATTGGCATCTGGATGATAAATTCTACTTAATTTTCGATATGCTTTTTTTATTTCATCCATGTCAGCATTTTCTGACACACCTAGTATTTGATAAGGATTTCTCATACTCTCTCTATTTCCTTTTCTCTTTTTGATTTTATAATTTCATATCTGCCCCAAATTCCCGCATATAAAATATTTCTTAAAATCTCTACATTATCTACTAATGGTAATCGTTCAAATGCAGCCGCTGTACTAGCGGCCATCATCTTTAAACTATGTTCTGCTAATTCCTCATTTTTTTGATTGCCACGACATAATAAAAATGGGTTATAACTTCCCTTTTTTTGGTCTTTCTCCATATCCTCATAGGCATCCATTAAATAAACAAACTTTCCTAAATAAAATCCCAATTCCCACAAATCTTTCTGCCACTCATCTTCTTTCCAACAGAATAATACTCCCAACATTTCTCCTGTCAAACCTGCTGCCACATCTAGATTTGTTTCTTTCTTTTGCTCACAAAGTCGCAACTTTTCAATATAATCTTCTACTGCCTTTGTCTGCCTTGGATATTCCTGTGCCGTTTTTAACCTTGTTTTCTTTATTGTCATTGCAGCTGTCATAGATAATACATTACGCTCATCTCTCCAATCGTCTAGCAAATTGTCATAACAAAGCAATAAATTCATCTTTGCCGCATAACTAGAAGCTTCACTCCGTATAAAATTATGCTTTCTAATAGGATGTATCATACAACGACTACTTCCTTCCTGCTTTTGGCAATCATATAAATCATCTAACAACATAGAAAGAAACGTCATATCATAAGAAAGTGTCATTCTAGCCTTTGCACCACCAATATTTTTTAATTCATGACACAAACCACAATAATAAGCATGATACCGATTCCACTCTCTGATTCTTAATTCCTCTTTATTTACTGTTATATATCCAAACATCCACTGCCCTTTCTCTTTTTAGCGACTATTCTTTACAAATTCTGTACCACAACGCTGACAACGAATCGCAACTTTACCTTTCCCCTTTGGAATACGAATTTTTTGCTTACACTGAGGACATTTATAAATATGATGCGTCTTTCTCTGTTGCATATAAGACTTTTGACGCTTAAAAAAATCTTTTATTATATTTACATATCGATAGTATACACAATTTTCTTGATATCTTTTCTGTACATTTCTTGAAAATACACGAAAATAACACCATACTAATAAACCTACTGATACAAAGTATAACACATCGAAGCCAAATAACATAGAACAAAGAAGTAAAATGACAGAAGTCCAAGACAAAAACTTGCCAAGTCCATCTGTTCCATACCTGCCATACATAAACCGTTGCATTCTTTCTCTAAATTTCATTTTTTTATTCTCCCTTTCCTTGATACTATAAGCATATTTCTTTTAATGGCTATTATGATATATGTTTTTTTCCAATTTTTCAATGAAAGAACAATTAAAATCATTAAAATTTCAGAAAAAATTTATAATGGTTTCGACATAAAACTACGTTTTCTACTATAACAAGCCATAGTAAAAAAACTCTTTAAAAATTAGTTATTACTTTTATAAAAAAATATATAAACAAAACAATAAAAGGTATATACTCTCTTTGCATATACCTTTTATACTTTCAACCTTAATTTTCATAATGTCCTTTACAAGATATAATTTTAATATTCTGTAGCTCATCTATCTCATATATTAGTCTATTACATTCATCTATTCTTCTAGAATATCCTTCTCTATATTTTAAAGATTCTGGTTTCCCTATTCCTTTCATCGCTCCATTACGTTTTATATCTTCCAATAATACATTAATTTTTTTCAATGTTTTCTTATCTTGCATCTGCCAATAAAGATAATCCTCAAACCCTTTTGCTGTAAACGTAAAATCATTCATCTGCCATTTTCTCCATGAAATCCAAAATTTTCTTCGTTGGTTTCCAATCATCAGATTCCATTTCTTGTAATTCTTCTATAGAAAATGATATTGTCTTTCCCTGTTGCAATTGTTCATAACTTTTATCTAAAATTGCAAGATACTCTGCATTTCTTTTTTCTTTCATTATTTTATTATATTCTTTTTCAGATAACATCACAACATTTTCATTTTTTGGTCTTGAAATAATCAAGGTTTCTCCATGAAATACTTTATCACACAAACTTTTAAAATTATCCCTTACATCCATACTCTTTACTGCTAACATAAAATCACTCCTTTTTCGTATATAAAATCATACGTTTTTTCATATTTTTATTATATGATATTATGATTCCTCTGTCAATAAATTTAATACTTACAATTTTTTTATTTTGTTGAAAAATCAACAGTTTTCTTTTTTACTTTATGTTATACTAAAAAAAATTGAACTATAAAAAACAGTTTATATTATAAAAATCTAACAAATAGGAGTGCCAAATATGATTAGAAAAATTATTAAAATCAACGAAGAACAATGTAATGGATGTGGTGCTTGTGCCTCTGCTTGTCACGAAGGTGCAATTGAAATGATAAATGGTAAAGCTACACTAACAAGAGAAGACTATTGTGACGGTTTAGGAGATTGCTTACCTGCCTGTCCTACCAATGCTATTTCCTTTGAAGAAAGAGAAGCCCCTGCCTATAATGAACAAGCGGTTCTTATAGCAAAGCAAAAGAAAGGAACAACCTCCTTACCTTGCGGTTGTCCTAGTACACAAGAAAAAACTTTACGACAGGAAGAACTTACTTGTACTACAATAAATGCTATGTCCATTTCAAGTCAATTGAGACAATGGCCTGTTCAAATTAAACTTGTTTCCCCGAATGCCTCTTATTTTAACAATGCTAATTTATTGATTGCTGCAGATTGTACAGCTTACGCCTATGGAAATTTTCATAACGAATTTATTCATGACCATGTTACTTTAATTGGATGTCCAAAATTGGATAATGTAGACTATGCAGAGAAATTAACACAGATTATTGCAAATAATGAGATTAAGAGTATTACAGTGACTAGAATGGAAGTACCTTGCTGTGGAGGGATAGAAAATGCAGTAAAACGTGCTATAAAGGCAAGTGGCAAAGAGATTCTTTGGAAAGTTGTTATTATTTCTGCTGATGGGAAAATACACTAATTAGAACAAATTCGAAACAAAACAGAACCGTTTATTGAGGAATGCGACTATTAAAATTACTATTTTTAATAGCCGAAGTAATAATATTCATAACATTTTTCTTTACTATTTTATTTGTGTTGCAAACGTGTATACATTGTGTTATAATTTATTGCAGAAGGAGGTATCATTATGGCAAAAACAGCAACTCTAAATGTACGAATTGACCCTGAAATAAAAAATATGGCAGAAACTCTTTATTCCTCTTTTGGTAT
>CALAEX010000220.1 GCA_937891165.1 uncultured Lachnospiraceae bacterium
CAACAAGTCTATCGAAGTACCTAACTACTTCAAATAAGAAATAACGTGGTTATCCACTGACATATTGTAAATAAAAAAGGAGGTATCGGAATTTCCGATACCTTTTTTTTAACTTATGAATAAATGTAAACATTCAAAAATAAAGTAAAAAATAGAGCTATTCTAAAAACTTAATTTAGCAATAGCTCTATTTTATTTCAGTTTGTAACAATACTCCAATCTTCTATGGTTATTGTTTTATTTATTTCCACTCCAATGCAATAATATCCTATTGCATCTTCTGTTTTTTCCTTGGTTGTTACCCAGTTATCTTGATTTGTGTCAAAATATATTTTTAAGTATATTTTTTCAATAATAATAGCAGAAGCTCTTTTATTTGTACGATACTCTACTTTGATAATATCTGAAATTCCTGTTGCATTTGCTTCATACGTTGGAACAACAATTGTGCCATCAGAAGTTATGAAAGAAAAGGCATACTTTGCAATATCTCGTACAGTTTGAATTGGTGTACCGTCTGCAAACGTAATATTGGCAGGAATATGAATGGCTTCTTGGTTGTGTAATGCAATGGAAAGAGTAGTAGTTGGCATGGTAGTTTCTTCTTTTTTAGAAACGATAAAATTATTTTTTGCTAGAACTTTTTTATTTTCTTTCAAAGGGTAGTAGACTACAACATAATTGAAATTTTCGATAAGTTCATTGTAACTGATTAAAATAATGGAGTTCTCAGAATCCTTTTGTATTTTCTTTAAATCCCATGAAACTTTAAATTCTCCATATTGATTCGTATAATATCCAAAAACTTCAAAATTCTCTTTAGAAAAGGAACTATTCTCTTTACTATTATAAAAAATAAGTTTTAATTGATTGTCTGATAATTTTTCAATAGTAAAAGTTGGAGTTTCGGATAGTGTTGTATTAGCAGTTTTAGTTTGTTCTGTTATTTCTTCTGAAGCAAGGATAGAAAAACTATAGAAATCGGTTATTGTTAATATAATAATGGAAACTATAAAAATAATTGATTTTTGTAAAATATGTTTCATAAAACCTCTCTTTTTAGGGTTATAAAATTAAGCCACTCTAAAGAGTGGCCTAATTTTATTTGTTATTTTTAAAAGCGGAAAAATTACTGCATCTTGTTACCATCTGGGTCATAACCATTCTTGATTGTAGTATCAGTATCAACAATGCTCATATCCTCAAGACTTACTGTTTTATCTACAGGAACTTCTACATAATAGAATGCGTTGTCATCCATTGCACCATTTCTATTCACATCAATAAATACCTTAACAAAAGCATCCTGTACAACAACAGATTTAGCTCTGTTATTTGCTTTAAATCTTACACCAGCAACGCTATTAGCCCAATTCCAGTTAGCGATTGTAGTGCTATAAGAGAATGCGTTCTGAGCAATACCACAAATACCTTGTTCAGCATACCAAGTAGCATTAGAAACATAGATAGCTTCTTGGTTCTTTAAAGAAATCTTCATACGGTCATCGGTAAGAGCAAATCTCGATACAGTTGTTGTAAATGTGTTAACAGTTCCATTGTTCTTTACGCTAGTAACTTCAATTAACTTAACGGTATAGTTACCTGCCATAGCAAATTCAGTACATCTGTTGCCATCATGACCATCAGCAAACTGGAAGTCATAGAGACCAGATTCATTTTCTCTAATACCAATTGCGGAACCACTTACTGTTTCTACAATTTCATTCTTTGGATTGTATACTACAAGGAATAACGCACCTTCAGAAGCAGAAGCAGTCTTATTAGTTCCAAAGTACGCATTATATTTTTCTTTTGTATCAATTAATGTAATACCATCTGCATAGTTTACAGCATAACCATTTGTACTGATTTCTTCTACTTTGATAGGAGTTCTAAAGTAAGATGTACCAGTATAGGAAGCATTAAATGTAGATAATTTTAACTTAGTCTTACACTGAATTTCATGAGTACTATCAATTTCTGTAGGATACTTCAAGGAAACACGGAAGTTTGTAGTCTTTTCTTTATCATGTAATTTATCTGCTACAGTTACTTTGTAAGAAACAGAAGATACTTTACCAGCTTTATCATATAAATCAACGCCGTCAAATGTATGAACATAAGTATAAGCACCTGTTCTGGACCAACCATCTACAGTGTCAATACCTGTTGCAACTGCTGTAATATCAATACCATGTTCTAATACGCTGTCATTGTAAAGACCCCATGGTTCGCCATATTGGTCAAGAACTGTGATTTCTACACTTCCTTGAGTAAATCTAGTATCATAGTCATCGCCATCTTTATTATCTTTAGAAACATATGAAAGCTGTGCTCCTTCAGACTTAGAATCTGTAGTTACAGAAATGCTATCTGCTTTTACTGTTTGAATATATCTTTCAGGTTTTACTGTAACTTTAAGAACACCAATACGTTCTACTAATTCTTCTTCAAAAGTATTATATAAAGTTACATTGACAGATGCAACACCAGTTGCCTTGGTTGTAATGATACTGCTGTTAACAGCACCAGTAATGCCGTCATCTTCATCACCTACAACGAGAACCTGTGGGTTTCGAGATTCATAACGGAGTTCAAAACCTTCACCAGAGAACTTTTCGCTAGTAGTAATATCTTTATGAGCGCCTCCTGCAAATACACTATTCGTAACAAACTTATTACCATAATTATCTGTGAACCAAAGCACTACTTCATGATTCATTAACTCGGTTTCTGTTAAAAGGTCATAATCATCATGTAAAGCAATTTCTGTCTTCTTATATGCTCTGCCTTTATGATTGTTATCATTTAATGTAATTGCCCAATCATCAATGCTAACTACTTCGTAAGGAACAGCTTTTTCTACTACCATTAAAACAGTATCTGTTACTGTATTACCAGTTTCAAAATCATCATAAACAGCTTCAAATTTTACGACTGGAGTTTCTGGAATATCAGTAAATACCATTTGATTCTTTTCTTCATCTAAAATAACATAAGAATCTAAATCTTCATTTACTAACTGTAATGTAATAAGGTCTCCACCTACAAGTCTTTCATAATGACCTGTTACATCAACGCCATTTGCATCGTATAAGTTATAGAATACTTTGACATCGATTTCTTCACCAGAACTTGCATTTGTATATGCCTTATTCTTAAATTGCCATCCACCTTGATTATTCAAGTAAGATGCGTACCATGTTTCTACATCAGCTACTTCACCTACAGAAGCAACAAAGTCTTCTTCAGCAAGAACAGTAACCTTGTCACCATCTCTTTCTACATATCTTACGACATAGATGCAACCATCTTTTAATTCATCTGTAGTATAACCATTTACGGTTAAAGTATTAGTTTCTTCATTTGCAGAGACAGTATGAATCTGCCAAATGTATTCTTGAGTATAATCTTCATTTTCATAATACTCATAAATTTCAATGTCATTTTTTGTAAGTTTAGTTACATCTACACCTGTAAACTTAACTTCTAATGCCATTTCTGTTGTCTGCTTTAATTCCATGCTAAGTTCTTCTTCTTCTGGAGCTTCTGTAGGAGTCGGAGTTGGAGTAGCAGTAGCAGTAACTTCTTCTTCAACCGTTACAAGTACAGGATTTACTCTATGAACCTGTCCAGTAATCTTATTAAATACAACTAAAGTAACTTTAGAAGTACCAGGTTTAATAGCTGTTACAAGACCTTTTTGGTCAATTTCTAAAACAGTTGGGTCGTCAGTTGCCCATGTACAGAAATATCTGTCTTTGTCATAGTCTTTAATTCCGTAGAATGCAAAGTCAAAGCTTTCATCTACTTTAAGTTTCTTTCCAACAGAACTCATATCTCTGTCAGTTGCTACACCAATTGTAGCAGTATAAGTGTTCATGTTTACAACATTTACTACAATAGATGTTTTTTCCTCTCCTACTGCAATACTAATGATTGCGGAACCTGCACCAACAGCTGTAACAATACCACTTTCATCCACAGTAGCAACAGCTGAATTAGAAGAAGTCCAAGTAGCACCCAAAGTCTTCCAATTAGATGGAGCATTTAAAAATTTTAAATCTTCTGTGTCGCCGATGTTTGCTAAATTAATTTCAGAAATGGCACTACCATTTTGATAAGCAATTTGCAAATTAGAACCAGCAACAGCTGCCATACCAGCAGGTGCTGTTGCAGTTACTAACATAGATAAAGCAAGAGCACCAGCAAGTCTCTTAATGAAACGTCTCATCATAGTTTCCTCCTTAAGTAGTATTTATTACCAGTTTTGGATAGTTTTGGTATACATTTTTATGTGAATAAATATGCAAAAAAATGATTGAATATACACTTAACTTTCAAGTATACAAATGTTAAAAATTTGGCTATAATACAAATAAACTAGGAGAGAATTTAAAAAGTTACTTAGTGATAAGACAGTACTTGCTTGGATTTTGAAATATAGTGCGGAAGAATTTTTGGAGTATTCGATTGAAACTATTCGAGAGTGTATTGAAGGAGAACCAGAAGTTGGTACTCGAACGATTTTTCCAGGACATACACCAGAAGCTATTACAGGGATGTCTACAGAAGATAAAGTGCCTGGAGAAGGATGGATTACATATGATGTTCGGTTTTATGTGGTAACTCCAGAAAAAGTACCAATTAAGCTGATTATCAATGTAGAAGGACAGAAAAATTATTATCCAGGATATGACTTATCAACGCGAGCTATTTTTTATTGTGCTCGACTAATATCTTCTCAACTAGATACAGAATTTACACCGAAAAATTATAATGATATTAAGAAAGTATATTCTATATGGATTTGCATGGATGTACCAAGAAACTTAGAGTATACAATAACAAGATATAAAATGACAAAAGAAGATTTATTTGGTCATACAGAAGAAACTTCTCGTTATGATTTGATGGAAGCAGTTATTATTTGTCTTGGAGAAGAAAAAAATGCGGACAAAGGAAATCCATTACATGGTATGCTAACTACATTGTTATCTGAAACATTAAAACCAAAGGAAAAAAAACAAATTTTAAAAGAGAAGTATGAATTTGTGACATGTGTAGAGTTAGAAGGAGGTTTAGAACGTATGTGTAATTTAAGTGAAAGAATTGAAGAAAAAGCAATACAAAAAGGAATTGCATTAGGAATAGAGCGTGGAATGGAATGTGGAATTGAGCAAGGAGAATTATTACAGTTAGTTTCTTTGGTAAAAAAAGGAATTTTGCCTTTAGAAATAGCAATGCAAGAAGTTGAAGAACCAAATAAACAGAAGTTATTAGAAATGATTCAAGTATAGTTGTTATTGGGAAGTAAAGTAAAAAATAGAACTATTCTAAAAATTCAATTTAGCAATAGGTTAAAAATATTGTTTGAGAAAACATACTAAGTATTTGACAAAATACAAATAGAGGCATGGAAATTTTCGATGTCTCTGTTTTGTCTTACATTATATTAATGAATAACCACGTTATTTCTTATTTGAAATAGTTAGGTACTTCGATAGACTTGTTT
>CALAEX010000221.1 GCA_937891165.1 uncultured Lachnospiraceae bacterium
CAGCTATCTCTATAACGGCTGTATCGTCAAGCATCAGGTATTCCGCAGTCATTTTTTCGCCAAAAACACCGCAGACCTCTGCACAAACCATATCCCCGCCCATAATTTTATGCAGACAGGAACAAAGCCCCTCGCCGCCGTCGGCAGCGGGGAGCTTCAATATTTTTGTGTCTTTTATTGTGTCTGCAAAAGCCTGACCGATTATATCGCACACCTGCTGAGCTGTAAGTGTACCTTTAAAGCTGTCGGGCACTATGAGTATATTCATTCCGCAGAAGCCCTTCTGATATATTTCTTGAAGAACGCAACACCCGATGCAACCGTATCAAGGGGGATTCTTTCGTTTGTGCCGTGAGTGCATCTGAGAAGCTCAATGCTTACTCTGTAAGGTGCATAACGATAGATATTTTCACAAATCGGCTCATAGTAGCAGGCATCTGTGCCGCCCATAACAAGATAGGGCGCAACAATTGAATCCTTGTTATCCTGCATAATAATTTCTTCAATAATTTTAAATGCTCTTGAATCTGTCGGTGAGAATTTTGATGCTTCCTTAGCCTTGAGCACCTTAACCTCAATATCCTTGTTGCGGCAAACCTTGCGGATATGCTTCTCAACATCTTCAACCGTTGTGCCCGGCATCTGCCTGAAGTTGACGGTAATGCTTGATTTCTGGGGAAGAACATTAGCTGCAGGGCTGCCCTGTGCCATTGTAACGGCAGTTGGGTTTTTAATTACGGCATCCGTAATAATACCAATCAACTGAGGTGCAATAGATGCTCCCATATCTCCACCTGCTGCCATCATCGCATAAATAAACACGCCTCCTGTTGGAAAACGGTCAGATGCCACAATAAGACTTCCTGGCCATAACATAGAAACGCAAAATCCAGTAAAAGCACATGCAATTAAACCAATCACAGGAATATTGATAACAGCAGCAATCAAATAGCAGAAAGTTGCTCCGATTGCTCCTAAAAAGAGAACTTTACCAATATTTTTTCCAATTTTAGAATATAAGGTACGTCCACATCCAAGCATCACAGCAAATAATGCAACACCAAAAATGTCTCCGAATACTTTTGGAATACCAAGTGCTTGTTCTAAATAGCTAGAACTCCATTGTGCCATGGTACATTCTGCTGCACCACCTAAGAAGATGGCAAAAAAGCACAACCAAAGTCCTCTATCTTTTAAGAAACGTAGTACACCAGATACTTTTTCTGGAGTTTCCATTTTTGGTATTTCAGAACCCATAAACAAAAAGGCAGAAATAAGAGGGATTATCATAAATAAAAGTGCAAGCCATTGCCAATTTTCATTTCCAAATATAAGAAGAAATAGTGTACTGACAATAATTACAAATACAACTCCCCAAGCGTAAATGGAATGTAATTTACTCATTTCTCGGTCTGGGTCATCCGCAGGAATAGCAGCTATCACAGGACTGATAAGAACTTCTGCAAGACCACCAGATGCTGAAAAAACGAAAGTACCAAGGAGCAATCCTGCATATACCTTCTGTGGGAAGAAGAATGGCCATACAGCATATAAGAAAAGACCAATTACCGTAAGCACAGGTGTCAACTTTACTGTTTGAGGAATATTAAATCTATGCGAAAAGAAGGAAAAAATCAGGTCAATGGTAAGTTGAGTAAAAAAGTTTACCAACACTAAAAAACCTAGTAGGGAATAGGAAATGTTATAAAGGGAATGAAATGTCAAAAACAAGACAGGAGAAAGATTCCCTACAACAGACATGGAAATATTAGTAGTATAGCAGGCAAGTTTTAGTCGTTTGTATTTTGCTTCCATAAAGTAAATTCCTTTCATAAGAAAAAAACGTCGTTTGTACAATAGTACACGACGTTAAACTATAATTGTATAAAAATGTAAAAAATCAAAGACTGATTTTTAGCACGATTACATTGTATAGTTTAACACATTTTAAAAGAAAAGTCTAGTAGTTTTTTTAGAAAATGGTATACTTTAGTTACCGTTTTTTATGAGGCATTTGGGATGAGGTGCAACAAGACGAGTTCTTAAAAAAGGAGAGAAAACATGGACAACCAAAAAACAACGACAGATTGGCAACAAGAAGAACAACATTTAAAAGAGTGCGTACAGGTCATCCGACAGAATATTGCATCGTATGAATCGCAAGTTGCGATAATGAATAAGGATATTCA
Source organism: uncultured Lachnospiraceae bacterium (assembly GCA_937891165.1). Classification (GTDB taxonomy): domain Bacteria; phylum Bacillota; class Clostridia; order Lachnospirales; family Lachnospiraceae; genus SIG299. Next base: position 2,190 of record CALAEX010000221.1, read on the forward strand.
GCGAATGTATGAACAGTATCGAGATAATGACCCAGAAATTTTTGTGGAGTTATCTAATACTATCACAATGAATGAAAACATGAAAACGGCATTACAGAAGAATCAACGTGCATTACAGAAACCTTATTTTGGTAGGATTGACATACAAGAAGGGGAAGGGAAATTAGAAACTTTCTATCTTGGCAAAGGCGGAGTAATGCGTGGCACAACAGATATTTTAGTAGTCGATTGGAGAGCACCACTTGCAACTATCTATTATGAGAATGGGTTAGGAGAATGCAGTTATCAAGCACCAGAGAATAGAAAAATTATAGTGAATCTAAAGAAAAAGAGAACATATGAAGTAGAAGAGGATAAGTTACTTGATTTTTATGATTCAGAAGTGGTAGCAAATGATGAATTGTTGACGAAATATTTAGCTAAGAATAAGGAGGCTGTACTTGGTGAAATTATTGCCACGATTCAAAAAGAGCAAAATGAAATTATAAGAACATCCCCATATCGCAATATGATTGTGCAGGGAGTAGCAGGCAGTGGAAAGACAACGGTTGCCATGCATCGCATTTCGTTTATTTTGTATAACTATGAACAGAAATTTCGTCCAGAGGATTTTTATATTATTGGAAGCAATCGAATTTTGTTAAAATACATTACAGGTGTTTTGCCAGAGTTAGATGTACATGGTGTAAAACAGATGATGATGGAAGAACTGTTTATAAGACTTTTGTATGAGGATTGGAAAGAAGGAAAGTATCGTGTTGTATCTTGTCAGGAAGAAAGCCATGAAAAGGGAACAATGGCATGGTTTCATCAATTACAACAATTTTGTACAGAGTATGAGCAAAAAACAATTCCACAGGAAGGTATTTGGTTTGATGGAGAAGAATTATTTTCCAAAGAACAGATACAAAATTATTTAAAAGAGAACGCAGGTCTTTCCATACAATCGAAAATTGAAATGTTGAATTTAAAAGTAATGATGAGATTGGAAAATGTTATTACAGGCAGAGATATTAGTTATGCCCCAGAAAAACGTAAACAATGGAAAAAAGAATATAGCAATTTATTTGGTGCAAAGAGGTGGAAACGTTCCATTTATGATATTTATGAAGAATTTATGCAAGCACAAGGAATGGGCTGTGACAAAAAGAGGAAAACAGTAGATGTCTATGATTTAGCAGGATTAGCGTATCTTTATAAACGAATCAAGGAAACTGACCCTATTCGAGAAGCACATCATGTTGTGGTGGACGAAGCACAGGATTATGGAATGATGGCTTATGCGGTATTGAAATATTGTATTCCTGCTTGCACCTGGACGATTATGGGAGATGTCTCACAAAATATTCGGTTTGGGGTTGGCTTAAATGACTGGGAAGAATTAAAAAGAGTTATTCTGCTAGAGGAAGCAGACCGATTTGGAATATTATCAAAAAGCTATCGGAATACAGTAGAAATCTCAGAATTTGCTCAGAAGATTTTATCCTATGGCTCTTTTAATAGTTATCCAATAGAACCAATTATTAGACATGGAAAAGAAGTACAAGTGCTTGCTTGTCAAAAAGAAGAAGAACTTTTTTTGATGGCAGTACAACAGTTGAAGGATTGGCAACAGGAAGGATATGATACGATTGCTATTGTATGTCGAAATGTAGAGCAAGCAAGAAAGGCAGCAGAACAGTTAAGAGAACAAATAGAGATTGCAGAAAGTGATATTGAAAAAGCGGAATTTGGAAAAGGAATTTTAGTACTTCCCGTAGAATATACAAAAGGTTTAGAATTTGATGCAGTTTTGATTTGCCATCCAACAAAAGAAGATTATCCAGTAGATGATGGACATGCAAAACTCTTATATGTAGCTGCAACTCGTGCGTTACATGAATTGACAGTAATACACTTAGGAGATTTGACAGAGTTAATTAGTTCTAATTAAGAGAGTAAATAAAAAAACAGGGCTACTAAAATAGCCCTGTTTAAAATGCTGGTGGCGAGACTCGAACTCGCACGAAGTTGCCCCCGTCAGATTTTGAGTCTGATGCGTCTGCCATTCCGCCACACCAGCAACACACTTATAATAGCATACTTTTTTGAACTTGGCAAGGGGTAATTTTAATTTTTTTTTAAAATTTTAATTTTTCTATTCATGGACATAATTTTTTTGACAAAAGAGGCTATTAGTGGTAAAGTATAAGTAAGAATAAGTGGATGAAATAAAAAGGATGAGGAGGGGTTTTATGATAGTTTTTAAAAATTTGATGGAAGATTATGTTCTGAGTACATTAGACCATATGAGGAAAAATCTGGATTGTTGTCAGTGTGAAAAGTGCCGTTTGGATATTGCATCCTATGCATTAAACCGACTTCCTTCTAAATATGTAGCTACATCACAGGGAGAACTGATGACAAAAGTATTTGAATTTAATAATAATCAATTTGAAACACAGGTAATGGCAGCAATTACAAGTGCAGCTTTAGTAGTAAAACAACATCCAAGACATATTGAATAGAAGAAGTTTTGGCGAGAGCCTTATCGTTTTTTTGCTATACATAACGATAAGGCTTGTTTTTAGTTTCTTTTTTTTGAAACATCGTTGAAAATATCTCCTAAGTCGGTTATACTGAATAAGGAAAAAGTTTGTATAAAGAGAGGTTTCCCATGAATCTAAAATCACAACAATTATCCTGTGTGGAAGCACGAAGTTTTATAAAAAAATATCTATCTGAGGAAATATCAGTCAAGGAAGCAGAACAATTTGTAAAGCATATACGTTCTTGTAAAGCATGTAGAGAAGAATTAGAAGAATATTATGCTTTTTATTCTGCCCTTGTGCAGTTAGATACAAAAGATGATTTAGAAAAAGGTAATTTTTTTATGAACATCGAAAAGCGTTTGGAGCGAACGGAAGGATTTATTGCAAGAACAAAGAAAAATCATACAAAACGCAGGGTTGTTTATTTATTCGTAGCCATGATAATAGCGGCAGCTATGGGGGTAAGCATGGGAGTATGACAGGTAAGGGGAAAGAGAGAATGAAAGAAAAGTTAGTGTTAATTGATGGAAATAGTATTGTAAATCGAGCGTTTTATGGACTGCCAGATTTAACAACGACGGATGGAAAACATACAAATGGAATTTTAGGTTTTTTTAATATTTTATTAAAATTAGTAGAAGAAGAAAAACCAAATTATATTGCAGTAGCATTTGATTTAAAACATCCAACCTTTCGTCATGAATTATTTTCAGAATATAAAGGGACAAGAAAAGGAATGCCAGAGGAACTAAGAGAACAGATTCCTGTTTTAAAAGAAATTTTAGATGCTTGTGGCATTTTGCGATTAGAAAAGGCAGGGTATGAAGCAGATGATATTCTTGGAACATTGGCAAAAAAAGGAAAGCAGGATGGATTAGAAGTTTCTTTGGTATCTGGTGATAGAGATTTATTGCAAATTGCAGATGATATGATAAAAATTCGTATTCCAAAGACAAAGCGTACAGGTACAGAAATTGAAGATTATTATCCAGAGGATGTTGTAGCTAAATATGGGTTACAACCAGAGCAGATTGTTGATTTAAAAGGCCTGATGGGAGATGATTCTGATAATATTCCTGGAGTTTCAGGAATTGGAGAAAAGACGGCAATTAAATTGTTGTCAAAATTTGAAACAGTGGAAAATGTCATTGCTCATATAGAAGAAGTAACACCAAATAAAGTCAGGGAAAACTTACAAAAAGAAAAAGAGATTGCATTATTGAGTAAGCAATTAGCTACGATAAAAACGGATTGTGAGTTAGAGTTTAGCTATGAAAAAGCAAAGTTTGGTAATATTTTTACAAAGGAAGCATATCAACTATTAAAACAATTAGAAATGAAATCGTTAGTAGCAAAGTTTACATTATCTGAGGCAGAAATGATAGATAAGGCAACGATTTCTGACGATTTTATAAAAATAGATGGATTAAACGAAGTAGAACAGTTATTTTGTGCATTGGCAAAAGAAAAAAAGATAGCAATCACTCCTGTTTTAAAAGAGGAACAATTATTTGGTTGTATGATTGCTATAGAACAAACCACTTATTATATAGGAATTGTTGGTTTTATTACGGAATCTTTTCTTTGGGATAAAATAGGTGTGTTAGCAGAACAAGGTGTGACGATTGCTTTATTTGAAGCAAAACAAGTAGCAGGATACTTTACAGATAGTGCAAGGGAATCTTTATTTGATTTAAAAATAGCTGGGTATTTATTAAATCCATTGAAAGATTCGTATACTCCTGTAGATATCGCAAGAGATTATTTAGAAATAACCATTCCTTCTGTGGAAGATATTTTAGGAAAACAGCATATAGCAGATGCTATAGAGGAAGAAAAAGAAGAAGCCCTTCGATTGCTTGCTAGAAATACAAAAGTTACTTTGCTTGGATTAGAAGTATTAGAAAAGAAATTAGAAGAAGAGGGAATGAAACAGTTATTCTTTGAATTAGAAATGCCATTAGTCTTTTTATTATATGAAATGCAAGAGACGGGAATTCAAATCAATAAAGAAGAATTGTTATTATATGGGAAAAAACTACAAGAAAGTATTGTAACATTGGAAGATGAAATTTATAAGATGGCAGGAGAAACGTTTAATATCAATTCTCCAAAACAACTTGGTGTGATTTTGTTTGAAAAGTTAAAACTTCCATTTGGTAAAAAAACAAAGACAGGGTATTCTACTTCCGCAGAAATTTTAGAGAAATTAAAATTGGAAGACCCAATTATTGAAAAGATTTTAGAATATCGAACATTAACAAAATTGAAAAGCACGTATGCAGATGGATTGGATGCATTTATTTGTGCAGATGGAAGAATTCATACAAAATTTCATCAGACAATTACGGCAACTGGTCGTTTAAGTAGTGCTGAACCAAACTTGCAAAATATTCCTGTGAGGTTGGAACTTGGAAGACAAATCAGAAAATTGTTTACACCAAAGGATGGTTGCGTATTTGTAGATGCAGATTATTCTCAGATAGAGTTACGCATTTTAGCTCATATGTCAGAAGATGAGAGTTTAATTCAAGCGTATCAAGAAGAACAAGATATTCATCGTATGACCGCATCGAAAGTATTTCATATTCCATTTGATGAAGTAACACCAACTCAAAGAAGTAATGCAAAAGCAGTAAATTTTGGTATTGTGTATGGCATTAGTTCCTTTGGTTTAGGGCAAGATTTAAATATTACAAAAAAGGAAGCAGAAGGGTATATCAATCAATATTTTGAGGCGTATCCAAAGTTAAAAACGTATTTAGACCATTTAGTGATACAAGCAAAAGAAACTGGATTTGTAACTACACTTTATGGAAGAAAGCGACCAATTCCAGAAATTACTTCTTCTAATTTTATGCAGAGAAATTTTGGAGAACGAATTGCGATGAATTCTCCAATTCAAGGCACAGCGGCAGATATTATGAAAATTGCGATGTTGCGAGTAAAGAAAGCATTAAAAGAACAAGGGTTACAAACAAAAATTTTGTTGCAAATTCATGATGAATTATTATTAGAAGCACCAAAAGAAGAAGCGAAACAAGTAGCAAAGCTTTTAAAAGAAGAAATGATGGCCGCCGCTTCTTTAAGCGTTCCGCTTTCGGTAGAAGTAAAGATAGGAGAAAATTGGTATGAAACAAAATAGACCTTTTTTTGTGATTGGAATTACAGGCGGTGCTGGAAGTGGAAAGACAACCGTAGTAGAATGTATACAAAAAATAACACCTGTCGTTTTTTTGCATTGTGATGTCATCGCACATGAATTAATGCAACCAGGAGGAGCTTCTTATCATGCATTAATAGAAGAATTTGGCGAATCTATTTTGGAAGATTCTCTAATTTCTAGGAAAAAACTTGCAAAACTTGCAATGGCAACGAAAGAGAGTAGAACTCGTTTAAATGAAATTACACATCCTCTTGTTCGCAGGGCAGTAGAGCAAAAAATGGAGCAGTTGTTATTAGAGCAATTTCAAGGAATTGTGATTATAGAAGCGGCACTTTTAATAGAAGCAGGATATAAAGAGATTTGTGATGAACTTTGGTATATTTATGCACCTGTGGATGACCGTAAGAGGAGAATGAGGCAGAATCGAGGATATACAGAGCAAAAAATAGAACATATTTTGGCAGGACAGCTTTCAGAAGAACAATTTCGGGCGAATGCGGATGTCGTTATAGAGAATCTCGATAGAGAAAATGAAGAAGAAAATAAAGAATTGTCGAAACAAATTATAACACATCTGAAAGAACGACTAGAAAGTAACGTTAAGATGTGATAAAATGTATCTGCCAAGAAACAAAAAAAGAAAAGTTTTTTAGCAGGGAAGAAAAAACGAAGGAGGACTATATGGCGAATCCTGAACAATTAGTATTTGGTCTTGATATTGGTACGAGAAGTGTAGTTGGAACAGTAGGTTATAAAAAAAATATGAATGATTTTACTGTCGTTGCCCAAGCAGTAAGAGTACACGAAACTCGTGCCATGATGGATGGTCAGATTCATGATATCAATAGAGTTGCAGAAACGATAAGAGAAGTAAAACAAAATCTAGAAAGACAACTTGGTAAAAAATTAGAGGAAGTATGTATTGCAGCCGCTGGGCGTGTATTGAAAACCGTAAAAGTGCGTGTAGATACCGAATTTCCTCAAGAAATTGTGGTAGATACCGAAGTGATTAGAACACTAGAATTGATGGGTGTAGAAAGTGCTTACCAAAAGATGAAAGCAGAATCAGGAGTAGATGAAACAAACTATTACTGTGTTGCTTATACCGTAATGAAATATTATTTAAATGATTTTCCAATTTCTAATTTGGAAGATCATAAAGCAAATCGTATTGCGGCAGATGTACTAGCTACGTTTTTACCAGAAGAAGTAATTAGTGGTCTTTATACTGCGGTAGAAAAAGCGGGATTGCGAGTAGCAAATTTGACTTTAGAGCCAATTGCGGCAATTCAAGTGGCAATTCCAGAAAAGTTTCGTCTATTAAATATTGCTCTTGTTGATGTAGGAGCTGGAACTTCAGATATTTCGATTACAAAAGAAGGTAGTATTATTGCTTATGGAATGATTCCAATGGCAGGAGATGTTTTAACAGAAACATTAGTGGGAGCACATTTAGTAGATTTTGCTACAGCAGAGCAAATAAAAATGGATGCTACTTTAAAGAAAAAGACAATTAACTATAAAGATATTATGGGATTAACACAACGGACAACACCAGAAGAAATTCAACAAGAATTGCAACCTTTCGTAGTCAATATGACAAAGCAGGTGGCAGACAAGATTAAAGAATTAAATGGTGGAAAAAGTGTGAGTGCTGTCTTTGTCGTTGGCGGTGGAGGCAAGGTAGAAGGTTATACAGATAGTTTGGCAGAGCATCTTGGAATACCAAAAGAGAGAGTTGCACTGCGTGGAGAAGAAGTGCTTGGTTTTGTTCGATTTTTACAAGAAGACATTAAAAAAGACCCAATATTAGTAACACCAATTGGTATTTGTTTAAATTATTACGAAGATAAAAATAACTTTATTTTTGTAACAGTCAATGGGGAAAGCGTAAAATTGTATGACAATAATCGTTTGACCGTTATGGATGCCGCTTTGCAAAATGGTTTTCCAAATGAACGATTATTCCCACAAAGAGGAAAAGAACTAAACTTTACGCTAAATGGAACAAAGCGTATGGTGAGGGGAGAAGCAGGAGAAGCAGCGGAAATTACAGTGAATGGTAAACCAGCTGCAGTAAATTCTGCGATTGAACCAAATGCAAAAATTGAAATTAAACCATCTACTGTAGGAAAAGCAGCTTCGTATGAAGTAAGACAATTACCAGAATATCGTTCTACCATTAAATTTATTGTCAATAAAAAACAGATTACTTGTCCAAAGTTTATTGAGGCAAATGGAGTACTTGTTTCGGAATATTATAGTATTCAAGAAGGTGATGAATTAAAGTTATTGTCTTATTACACATTGGAAATGTTATTAGAGTTTATGGATTTACCATTTACAAATAATATTTATGTCAATAATCGTAAGGCTAGTAAGCAAGAAAAAGTATATGAAAACTTTACAGTAGAATGGTCATTAGAACCTCCAACATTAGAAGAAGAACTAAAAGAATTGGAAGTTGATATAGATAATGATAATGAAGAAGTTATCGAAGAAAAAGAAGAAGTAGTAATGCCAGAGCCAGTAATTGTTCCAGTATCAAAACCAATCATAGAAGTTCGTTTGCTTGTCAATGGAAAATCAGTAACTTTAAGAGGAAAGTCTTCTTATACTTTTGTAGATATTTTAGATTTTTATCCGTTTGATGTAAGTACAGCTCATGGAGAAACCGTAGTGATGCAAATTAACGGGGAAAAAGCAGAATTTAGAACACCAGTAGTAGCTGGGGATATCATTGATTTATATTGGAAATAGTGGATGAAACAAGATGAAATTATGTAGTATAGCAAGTGGAAGCAGTGGCAATTGTATTTACATAGGCCATGCTTCCACGCATTTGCTGGTAGATGCAGGAATTAGTGGAAAACGAATTGAACAAGGACTTTTACAAATAGGAGTTAATCCAAACGAGTTAAGTGGAGTATTGATTACACATGAGCATTCCGACCACGTGCAAGGAATTGGTGTATTAGCTAGAAAATATGGAATTCCCATTTATAGTACGGTAGAAACATTTTGTGCAATAAAAAAAGGGAAAACTTCCATAGGGAAAATAGATGATATTTTATTTCAACAAATTTATCCTAAGCAAAAGTGGAAGATAGGAGATATTACAATTACACCATTTTCTGTTTCTCATGATGCCGCAAATCCTGTCGCTTATGTATTAGAAGCAGATGGGAAGAAAATTGGAATGGCTACGGATTTAGGCGTATATACAGAAGAAACATTACATTATTTAGCTGGAGTACAGCTTTTGTATTTAGAATCAAATCATGATGTCAATATGTTGATGGTTGGTGGGTATCCTTATTATTTAAAACAGCGAATTTTAGGAGAATTAGGACATTTATCAAATGAGATGGCAGCAGAACTTTTGTGTCGTTTATATCATAAGAAATTACAATATATTCTTTTAGCACATTTAAGTAAAGAAAATAATTATCCTGAATTAGCGTATGAAACGGTACGAGCAGAATTATTATTTCGGATAGGAGAAAAAGAGATGCCAATGATTCAAGTAGCACCAAGAGATGTACTTTCGGATATGATAGAGATTTAGAAAAAAGGAAGGAAAAATAAAATGAAAAAAGCAGTAATTACAGTAATAGGAAAAGATTGTATTGGTATTATTGCAAAAGTGTGTGTATATCTTGCAGAAAATAATATCAATATTTTAGATATTTCTCAAACAATTGTACAAGATTATTTTAATATGATGATGATTGTTGACCTTAATAAAACAGAAAAAGACTTTTTATTAGTAGCAACAGAGCTAGAACAGATAGGAACAGATATTGGTGTGATTATTAAGGCACAAAGAGAAGATATTTTTGATATGATGCATCGTATTTAACGAAAGGAACGAATAATTGTGATAAATATAAGAGAAGTAATTGAAACGAATCAAATGATTGAAAAAGAAAATTTGGATGTCAGAACGATTACACTTGGTATTAGTTTATTAGATTGTATTGATTCGGATTTAGAAGAATGTCGGAGAAAAATTTATAATAAAATTACAACCGTAGCAAAAGATTTAGTAGAAACAGGAAATAAAATAGAAAAGGAATATAAAATTCCTGTCGTGAATAAACGTATTTCAGTAACACCAATTGCTTTGATAGGTGGTGCGGCTTGTAAGACACCAGAAGATTTTGTGAAGGAAATACAGAGTGGTGGTTGCAGTGTTGAATCTATAGGAGTACAGTCTGATACAGACAGGAACTCGAGTACAGTGAGCAAGGATGGCGGTAAGATTTCACCTCTTATAGGTATAGAATTTCAGCAAAAATGGGAAACTCTTGCCTACAGAACTGGAAAAGGTCTGATTCCAGTGCAGACTTTTGGAGATTTTAAGAGAAAGCAAGAATCTAAGAAACTAGGTTCTATTACACCAAATACAAAGGGAAGTTATACGTTAGCCAATCTCCATGAATGTCTTCCAGAGTATGTCTGTGAGACTTTGGTAGAGGGAATCGAAGATTTTGATAAGAAAATCAAAGGCTTTGCAAATGAAGAGGCAATTCTTCTTGGTGTAGAAACAAGAACCTCTTCTCCCTCGGAAACTTTTATATTTGCAAATTTATCATTCTTTTTTTCAACTTTCTTTAAAGAACGAGATTTTACAGGAACAGGTGTTACCAAATCATCAGAACGAAGTGATGCAACAATATTTTCTTTTTTTTCGGGAACAATTTTTGGTGTTTCAATTTCCTCTTTCATCGCAACAGTAATTTCTGGCAAAATAACAGAATCCTCTTTTTCTTCATCTGGTTCGACAGAAGCGATTTCATAACTTATAATTTCACTAGATTCTGGAAGAAATGCCTCGTTAGGGGCTTCAAATACCATATCAGCAAGAGTTGCAACATTTGGTAATTCTGAAGCTTCCCTAAAGAAAGCCCCAGAATTACGCATGTCAAGGGACGATGCATTATTTGAAATGCCAAATAAGAACATCAAAAATAAAATAACTTTCCGTTGCATTCCTTTTGTCCCTTTCACTCCTTCTCCTTCTTTGTTTTACTATGCTTTTTTTATTATATCAAGAAGAAAATTAAAAAAAATTCTCATTGCTTTTATATATTTAAAAAGTTATAGTTCATTATAGAGTAATAGGAGGAAATATGGGGAATACAATTTTAACAAAAGAAAATATTCAAAATATAGTTTCTGGTCGTGAAAGTAATCCATTTGCTTTTCTTGGTTTTCATAAACTTGAAAATGATTCAAAGTCTGCTGTTATAAGAGTATTTAACCCATTTGCACAAAAAATTTCTGTTGTTGCAAAAGGATTAAGTGTTGAACTCCCTATGGAAAAAATACATGAAGATGGACTTTATGAAGTTTTAGTAGGTGAGGAAGATAATAAATATAAACTTCTTATTACTGATGATACCGGTCGTGAAATTATAGCAATCGTAACAGTTGAACAGCGGAGCGGGGGTGTCGTAGGG
>CALAEX010000222.1 GCA_937891165.1 uncultured Lachnospiraceae bacterium
CGTGAAGAGGTCGTCAAACTTCTCTTCACCACTTTTCAACAGGCGCACACGGTTGCCGTGGGTGATAGCCACTCCCTCACTGCGGAGATAGGCAATCATAGCCGAATCGCTACGCACGCCATCATCCGCTTGCATCAGGGACGGAAGCGCCAATAAAAGGAGTAAAAGCAGGGTTTGTATCTGTCGTCTCACAATCTTTCTACATTACTTTGTCATCAAACGAGCCGCAAAGTTACTCTAAAAACACGAGAAAACAGCACTTTGTTAAGCAAGAAAACCATGAAAAAGGGAAAAAGAGACAGATAAAAAGAAAAAAAGGGGTAGCAGAAATCCATATCTGCTTCCCCTTTCTTTAAAATCTTAACAAACCTTAGCCTTGGCTTAAGGTTACCTTAACCTTGACTTAAGGTAACCTTAACCGTCGGTTGAGGTAGCCTCATCCATATTTCATCCCTGTCCTCAGAAACGGAGGATGGTCAGCGAGTAGGCGGGCATTGTCTGTTGCACACGGGTTCCGTTCACTTCGATGGTATCTTCCGCAGGACGTGCATTGCGGTCGTTCATGTCCTTACCAGTGAGAATGGTGCGCTTGGCAGTACCTATCTGTTCGCCCAAAGCGCTCAGGTCAATGTCCATTTTCACCTCGGCGGGCAACAGGTTGACAAGCTTCACAATGACGTCGCCCGTCTCCTCATCGCATACGATAGAGTGGGAGATACGCTTGCGGATGTCCTGATTCCAAAGTTCGCGTCCGGTGAGTTTGGCACTCAGGTATTCGTCACCACTATTGAGACTGAAGAGCTTCTGCACGAAGTACTCTACCACGTCATCTGCATAAGGTCTGTAACCTAAGATGTTCTGTCCACGGAAAAGCATCTGTAACTTAGTGTTCTTAAATCCGTCACGGATCTTTCTAAGTCTATCCCATGGATCTTCTTTTAAGAAACGAAGAGATGCATCAAATGTAGCACCACCCCAGCATTCTACTGAATGATATCCAACCTTATCCATCTTCTCTAAAATAGGAAGCATGAAATCGGTAGGCATTCTGGTAGCAATCAGAGACTGATGAGCATCACGTAATATTGTTTCCGTAATTTTAATCGGTTTTTTAACTTGTTCTGACATTTACGATTTCCTCCAAAATAATTTTCTATTCGTCGCTCCCGTTCAGGTCCCCCGAAGCCAAATAATGCTTATTCAGACCCGCTTTCGCTTGGACCAAAACGTAACGGTACTATGCGAATTGCAAGCAATTCGCTCAAAGTTTGCGATGCAAACTTTGGTCTGATTTATTGACCGACGTTTTGCTACAGTCTTCATGAAGCATCATTTGTCTTCAGGGCCCCTTCGGAAACTTTATATATTTACCACTATCACGGCTTAGAATACTCCGAATATCGCCATGAAGGTACCTGCAGCTACTGCAGTACCGATAACACCTGCTACGTTAGGACCCATAGCGTGCATCAAAAGGAAGTTCGTAGGGTCTGCCTCAGAACCAACCTTTTGAGATACTCTCGCTGCCATAGGAACTGCGGATACACCAGCAGAACCAATAAGTGGATTAATCTTTCCACCTGTTGCCTTACACATAATCTTACCAAAAATTACACCACCTGCTGTACCAATAGCAAAGGCAATTAAACCAAGAGCAACAATCTTAAGCGTATCTAAATTTAAGAACGCTTCTGCACTTGTTGTTGCACCTACGGATGTACCAAGTAAAATAACTACAATATACATCAAAGAAGTGGATGCATGTTCTGTTAACTGCTTTACTACTCCAGATTCTCTAAATAAGTTACCAAGCATTAACATACCAAGAAGTGGCGCTGTATCTGGTAAAATTAAAACTACAACAACAGTTACAACAATAGGGAATAAAATCTTTTCTAACTTAGAAACAGGACGAAGCTGTTCCATTTTAATTTTTCTTTCTTCTTCTGTTGTTAAAAGCTTCATAATTGGAGGCTGAATAATTGGCACTAAAGACATATAAGTATATGCTGCCACAGCAATAGGTCCCATTAAATCAGTCTGACCAAGCTTTGCTGCAAGGAAAATCGAAGTAGGACCATCCGCACCACCAATAATCGAAATCGCTGCTGCTGCCTTTCCATTAAATCCAAGCATAATCGCAAAAAAGTAAGCGGCAAAAATACCAAGCTGAGCTGCTGCACCAAGCAAGAAGCTCTTTGGATTTGCAATCAACGGACCAAAGTCTGTCATTGCACCAACGCCCATGAAAATTAAAGATGGAAGAATCGCCCACTCATCCAATAAGAAGAAATAATGCAACAATCCGCCTTCTTCCATAATTGGAGGATACATGTTAACCAATAACATACCAAAGGAAATTGGAACTAACAGGAGTGGCTCATATCCACGAGCAATGGCCAAATATAAGAAAAATAATGCTACTGCAATCATCAAGTAATTGCCCCAAGTAAGATTGGCAAAACCAGTCTGACCTGCAAGATTTTGCAGTATTTCGAGAATATTCATTTAAGTTCTCCTCCTGACTAGTTTAATGTAGCAATAACTGCTCCTGCTTCTACCTGTTCACCAACTGTTACATTGATACTTGCAACGGTACCATCCTGTGGTGCTACAATTTCATTTTCCATCTTCATTGCTTCTAAAATAAGAAGTACCTGACCCTTCTTTACTGCCTGTCCTGCATTTGCCTTAATACCAAGAATCTTACCAGGCATTGGTGCATTTACTTTCACACCACCTTGTGCTCCTGCACTAGCTGTTGCCTTTGGTGCTGCTTTCTTTGTAGGAGTAGGTGCTGCCTTTGGTGCAGATGTTACTGGTTGAGCTGCTACACCACTTCCTTCTTCTACGGTTACATCATAAACATTACCATTTACAGTAATTGTATAAGTTTTCATTTTCAAATCCTCCTAAATATTATGCATTCTGCCATTTATTATTACGCTTCTTAATAGAACGTACTACTAAATCGCCTTCTAAGATATTTTCATTTCCCTGAGCTTCTTCATATGCATGAATAGCTGCTGTAATAACAGCAATTAACTCTAAATCATCCATTTCTTCTGGCTCTTCTTCTACCTCTGGTTCTGGCTCAGGCTCTTTTACTGGAACTGGTGCATTATTTGCCTTTTTTGCTGCCATTTTCTGTTCAAATACATTTACATATTTAAACAAAGAAATAACAAAGCTAATAAACAATAAAGAACAAAATACAACAGAAATACCAATAATTGTATTTATTGTTGCATCTCCCATTGCCTCTTCAATACTTGCCCACCAACCAGCAATACCACCGCTTAACAAACTATAAAAATTCATCTGCTACCTCCTAGATAGTGCCATGTTTTTTTACAGGCATTGTATCTCTCTTGGAATATAACATTCCAAACGCATAGGAAAGATGTTGTCTTAAACTATCTGCGGAAACAATCGCATCTACATAACCACGCTTTGCTGCTGCTGTAGCACTTCCTTGTAAAGAATCATAAGCTTCTTTTACTACAGTTCTTTCTTCTGCTTTTGCATCTTTTGCAAGAATCTGTGCTGCGAGGGTAGCATCCATCATACCAATCTTTGCACCTTCTACTGCAAATACCATATCAGCACCAATGTGCTTAGAATTCATTACAATATATGTACTTCCATATGCTACACCAGAAATTACATTTACTTTAGCAACCGTTGCATTTGCAAATGCTGCTGTCAACTTTGCTGCTGCTATTGCCATTGTCTTTTCTTCTGAAACCGTAGCCTTATAACCATTTACATTTGTAAATGTCACTACTGGAAGATTAAATGCATCACAGAACTTTACAAATTGTTCTGCCTTTGCACAACCATTGGTAGTAAGTTCTGCTTCATATTTTTCTTTCGTCTTACCATTTTCATCTAATACTGCGGTTCTATTAGCAACAGCACCAATTGTCATACCATCTAATTTAATAAAACCAGTTACCATTTCTTTTGCATATCCTGCTTTTACTTCAAAGAAAAAGTTATCATCGGAAAGGTCTTCTAATGCTTTTGCAGGGTCAGCATACAACGCATCAAAAGAAACGGCACGATTTAAGTTATCTTCACAATCTACCACTGCTTCTGCTGCATTGTTCGCCGGTAAAATAGAAACTAAAGTACGGATACTTTCTAACACTTCTGCTTCATCTTCTTTTACTACATCTACAACACCACATGCTGCCTGATATTCTGCTGCTGCAGTATCACACTTAGCCGTATAATTACCTTCTAATGTGTTTGGAGCATTGACAAATAATTTTGCATTTTTCTTTGGCATAAACGTAAAATCAGATAATGCCGCAGAAACTGCTGAACCACCACCACAAGTACCAAATACTGCTGTAATCTGTGGAACAACACCAGATGCCATTGTCTGCTTAAAGTAAACCTCACCAAAACCAGCTAATGCATCTGTTGCCTCTTGTAAACGAATACCAGCACAGTCTACCAATCCGATGATTGGAGCACCTGTTTTTAATGCCATATCATACAATCTTACAATTTTTTTGGCATGCATTTCTCCAATCGTACCATGAAGTACTTTTGCATCCTGACTGTAAACGTACACTAAACTGCCGTCAATCAGTCCATAGCCAGTAATTACTCCATCCGATGGAGCATCGACTTTGTCAAGATTAAAATCTGTGCTTCTTTTTGTTACAAGAGCACCAATTTCAACAAAGCTGTTGTTGTCAAGCAAAGATTCTATTCTATCTTTTGCTGACATTTGCGTTGAACTTCCCATTTTTTAGCCTCCATTTTTTTATCATAATAGTTGTTAGTACCTTTTAATGTACCAATCAAATTTACTCCGATTTTAATTATATCTAATAAAGAGCAGAATTTCAAGAACAAAACACAAAAGTTTATACATTTACTGTACTTCTAATACATTAGAGTTATATTCAATGGATGTAATTTCATCTCCTGTAAGAATAAATTTTAATTTCATTCCTTCCTTTTCATATACGAGCATACCAAATTCTTCTTTGTAGTTTTC
Source organism: uncultured Lachnospiraceae bacterium (assembly GCA_937891165.1). Classification (GTDB taxonomy): domain Bacteria; phylum Bacillota; class Clostridia; order Lachnospirales; family Lachnospiraceae; genus SIG299. The sequence goes on from CALAEX010000222.1 coordinate 5,018, forward strand.
TCCATACGTTGCAATCATATCCTCTTTTGTCATAAATAGACGAATCCCTTCTTTTGTCTCAATCATATCATCTCTAAAATAAATACAGGAAATATAGTCTTTCCCTTCTAATTCATAAGTATCTATTTCAAAACTGTCATATGTATAAGTTTTATCTAAGCCTTCAAAAGCACAGCTTGGAGCTTCAAAGTAATCGTTCGGCTCTCCTAATTCTTTAATAATAGAAGTTGCTTCCATATCCATTCCAATGGAAACTCCATTATACTCAAATACATATCCTTTTTTTTCACTTCCTGTCGCTATTTCTGTTTGATTTTCTTGATTTTGGTTCGTTAGTTTTGTTGTGCCATTTTCCTTCGTATCATTATTACCACATCCTGCTGCCAATAGCACAGCTACTATTATACATAATATCCATTTCCTCACTTTTTGTTCTCCCATTCTTTTGTTTGTCGTTCTATTTCTACATAGTAACCTTCTAATTTCGTTTTCCATACAAGTTCTAATTTTTGCTCTCCTTTACGGCTTTTTAACCCACATTCCGTAGTTAAAAAATTACCAAGCCATCTTGTTATTTTCTCCGCTCCTGATAAGTTTAAATGTAATCCAGCATCATAGGTATCTGTCGTAAAATCAAGGCTACACTCCTCTATCAATTCTAAAAAATTGATATAAATTAAATCGTTTTCTTTTGCGTATTCTTCGATTTGTGCTTCCCATTCCTTATACCAATAAGGATATAGACTTGGGGCTTTCATTAAAATTAACTGTACCCCCTTTTCTTTACATAATGTTGTTATTTTATCTAAATACTCATATGCAGTTTCTCCAAATGTATAATCTGCTAATGCTCGTGCTGATGGAACAGACTCTACTGGTTTTACATCTACTCTCATATAATACCCCTGAAATGTTACATTATCTCTATGAAACAAATAGTTAAAATCGTCTGCTGTCAATTCTGTAATTCGAGAATGATATCTTAAAATAGGAAATACATAATCTAAAAAATTTTCTTCCTCCAACATAGATGCTTGTATAGACTTTATTTTAGAAGAAGACCATTTCATTCCATCTAATGTCATACGATTGTATGTCTCTTTCTGAGGCATATTATATTTCATAGATAAAACATTAAAAATAACAATATCTGGTGTTTCATAAGTAAGCGTTTCTTCTAGCAAATAATAGGATTGCCAAATTAACTGTTGAGCACTGCCCCGAATATAGCTATGAATTCCATATTCTTCCCATAAAACGGCAGGTGTAAAGTTTTCGTATACTTCACAATCCCCAATAAAAATGACATCATGGTCTTTTTCTTCTTTATAGTATTCTGCAATCATCGCACCTTCTACAATACCAGACATATATTTTGGCACTACTAATCTCTGAAGCAAATACAAAGAACCTATGATAATACTTGTTATACAAATAAATACAACTATTTGTCTTTTCCTTCCCATTTTATGTACAATTCCTTCCTCTAAAACTGATTGTAAATAAACTGACTCGCATCATAGCCAACACCATACGCACCAAATAATAACACGATAAGAAACAAACCATACCATACTACAAAACGAATTGGTATCCACTGCATTCTAATTCGTTCTCGTACAGAACCACCTCGTTGTAATACACTTACTATTATCATAATAAGCATACCTAATAATAAAACAACAAAGTCTTTGCCTTCTAATCCAAGTGTCAACAAACTACCATCCCATAAAATATTCCAATTCCATGTTGTAAACATACTTCCAAACATTTGAAATATCAAAGGCACACTTTTATAGCAATCAAACATACGAATGCTACTCATTAACAAAATCGTTCGAACTATTTGAAATACTTGAAACAACATCTGTTTCTCTACCTTTGGAAAACGCTGATGAAATTTTCGATAAAGAGGAGTTAATTCTTGGGAAATCATAATGACTATAAAATTGGAAAGCCCCCAAGCAATAAAATTCCAACTTGCTCCATGCCAAATACCTGTAGTCAACCAAACAGCAAAAGAAGATAGATAGACTGGCATTCTTTTTCCAATGGATTCTCCAAAATGTTTTCTAGCGAATCTAGAAAACTTTAACATTGGTTGGCAAACCGAAATAGGATAAAAAATATAATCCGTAAACCAACTTCCCATCGTGATATGCCAACGATTCCAATATTCTTTTATATTTTTAGAAAAATATGGTCGATGAAAATTTTCTGTTACATGAATACCAAGTAGTTCTGCTATACCAATCGTAATATCAATCCCACCTGTAAAATCAGCATACAATTCTAATGCATAAAAGAGCATCCCAACAAATACATACGCTCCTTGATATTCTTCTGGTGCTTTTATTAATATATTGACTGCTACCAGTATACGGTCTGCAACCACCAACTTTTTAAAATAACCCCAAAGCATTCTTTGCAAACCAGAAGCTACTACCGTTTTATTCCATTGATGTTCTTTATACAAAGTCTTTGCTAAATCATCATAACGACTAATTGGACCTTGCACTAACTGCGGAAAAAAAGATACAAACAAGGCAAAGCGAAATGGATTTTGTTCCGCTTGGTACTTTCCACGATACACATCAATAAGATAACCCATTGATTGAAAGGTATAAAAAGAAATACCTAATGGCAATATGAAATCTATAAATTCTACTCTTGTTTGACTGCCAAAGGTCGTTAATACTGCATTAACATTAGAAATTGCAAAATTAGTATACTTGACTACCGCCAAAATTCCAAGATTCAAAAAAAGGCAAAATAGCAACCTTCTCCACTGTTTTTTCTTTTCTTTTGCTTTATAAGATTTCCTTTCTTCTCTCGAAAGTTCTGTTTTATGTTCTTTTATATAAGTTTCTGTAGCAATCTGAAGATTTGTGATGTTCTGAGCAATCACATAAGTAGATACTGTTGTAATAAAAATATATGGCAGAAAAGATGCTCCCGCAAGATAATAAAACACATAACTTGCTAGTAATAATAACATCCACTGCCATTTTTTTGGTATGATATAATAAAGAACACAAGTTACTAATACAAAAAATAAAAACTCATATGATGTAAATAGCATACTATGTCCTATTCTATTAATCTTCCATCAAACGTTCTACTAAATTCCAAATAGCTTCTACACAGTTAAAGTTTTCTGGAATAATTTCTTCTGCTGGAATGGCCACATCAAACGTATCATTGATTTCTGCAATTAAAGATACAATATCAAAAGAATCTAAAATTCTACTGTCTACTAATGAAGTTTCTGTTTCAAAATCAATTTCTGGATGCAGACCAGATAATATCTCTATAATCTCGTTCATTTTTTTCTCCCATAAATAAATAATTTTATTTATTGTAACCCATAACTACGCTTTCGTCAAACAATTAATTTTCTTCTTCATATCGTTCTTTTAATGCCACTCGATTGATTTTTCCATTTGGTGTTAACGGCATCTCCTCCAATCTTTTTACATAGTTTGGAATCATATACCGTGGTAACTTCTCTCGTAATTGTTTGAATAGTTCTCCTACTTCAATTTCTCCGACATAATATAAAACTATTTTTCCTCTGTTATTATCATAAATACAGCCTGACAACTTCACCTCTTTGATACTATTGACATTGACTTCAATTTCTCCAAGTTCTATACGATGTCCCATATGCTTGATTTGATAATCTTTTCTACCTACAAAAACAAGTTCCCCATATGCATTGTACTTTCCAATATCACCTGTTCGATAAACAAGTTCAGGATATGAGGTATTCAATGGATTTTGTACAAATACTTCCTTTGTTTTTTCTAGATTGTTATAATACCCCATTGTAACTGAAGTCCCACGAATACAAATTTCCCCTGCTTCTCCTTCTCTAGCCCTTTTATTTTCCTCATTCAACAAAAGAATTTCTGTATTTTTAAATGGTTGACCAATGGGAATCACCTCATCTAATGCAAATTCTCGATTTACTTTATAATAACAACACATTCCTGTTCCTTCGGTTGGACCATATAAGTTTGTAAATTTTACGTTTGGCAAAACTTCTTTCCAAATATGAAACTGTTTGATTGGAAATACCTCACTACCAAATGCTATTGTATGAAGATAGTTTGGTACAATTTTCTCAAACGTTCCAAATGATGAAATCATCGTAAGTGCAGATACTACCCAACAAATCGTATTTATTTTCTTTTCATTTAAAAACTCTACTAATTTTATCGGAAACATAAACAAATGTTTTGGTATGAAATAAGTTGTTGCTCCAAACTTTAATGTTGGATATAACTCCTTTAAACAAGCATCAAAATAAAGTGGTGTTTGATTTCCAAACACTGTATTTTCATTAAACTCCAATGTTTCAGACAATTGCTCAATATAATCTAACACCGAACGATGACAAGCAACCACTCCTTTTGGAATTCCTGTAGAACCCGAAGTAAATACAACATAAATTGGGTCTGTATCAATTGTCTTTGCACGAACTATAGAAAGTTTTTCCTCCTCTATCGTTGTTTGAATCAATTTATCATATAAATATAGTTCTCCTGAAAACGAAAACCCTTTCGCAATTTCTATTGTTTTCTCATCACAAATCATAGCTCTTGGCTGTAAATTTTCTAAAATTAATGCAATGCGACTGCTTGGCATTTCCTCCTCAATTGGCACATAAAAATTCCCTGCATGAATCACTCCAAAAAATGCTATCACTGTTTTTGGATGTTTCTTCATAAATACAACGATAGGCTCTTTATAGAATCCCTTATTTACTAAAAAACTTGCTACTGCTCTATTTTGGTCATATACCTCTTGAAATGTTACCGATTCTATTTCATTTGCAAATGCAATTTTATCTGGCACACGCTTTACAGTAATATCCAAATAATCTAATACATGATTTTGCACGTTTTTCCTCCTAGGTAATCAATTTTTGATATTTACTTTTTAATGTTCCACATTGAAGCACTGCTGTTTTAGCAAGTACTTCTATGGCATCCAAATAACCATGTCCAATTTTTTCATCCCGATTAATTATAGAAAGTTCAGTACAACCAAGAATAATAACTTCTGCTCCTTGTTCTTGTAATTCCTGTTCTATTTGTTCAAATCGTTCCATATCCACTCGTCTACCAGCTTTTACATTCTGATAAACCAAATGCATCACCATTTCCTGTTTTTCTTTGGATGGTACTATAACCTTTATCCCTTGCTTTTCCAATTCTTTTTGAAAATATCCTGTTCCTATCGTACCATCCGTAGCTTCTAATCCAACACAGCAAACTCCCTCTTTCTTCAAATACTCTACTGTTTCTTTTACCATATGAATCATTGGAATAGATATTTCTTTTTGAATTTCATCAAAGAAACTATGTGCTGTAATACATGGCATTGCCAAACATTCCATTCCTAATTGTTCTAATACTTTTGCACAGGAAATAATCCTCTTAATTGGATTTTCTTCTGATTTTCTAAGAAAAAAGCTTGTTCTATCTGGTATTTGTGGGCAATGGTACACCATCATTGGAATATGTTCTTGGTCTATTTTTGCATCTGTCATTTCAACAACTAACTGCATAAAATAAGCAGTTGCCATAGGACCAAGTCCACCAATTACTCCTAAATTTTTCATTTTTTATCTCCAATTATAATAATATCACTTGATTTCTGGATATAAACTTGCATCAAATAGATGCGTATTACCATGCTTGGAAGAATATGCTTCTAATTCTGCATTCGTCAAAAGAAAAAATTCACTTTTATCTACTCTTGGAGTCGTATCAAAATGATACCAACCATCCTCTATATAGACAAGATTCCAATAATGAGAAGGATTTGTTGTTAATTTCACAATATCCATATTTAAAATTCCCGCTTGTGTCAAAAGCTCCTTTGCCGTTGCAGCATAAACAAAACAATCTCCTTGATATTCAAACAGTCCTTCATATGCTCCACGCATATAATTTCCCTTTTCCGAATGATTCACATATCCAATATGATGTTTTATCCATGTATAAATGGCTTTTGCTTTTTCTTTCTCAGTCATTCCTTCTGTTAGAATAGAATTTAATACTTCTTGAGCTTTTTTATGAATTTTTTCTTCTTCCTCCCATGCGAAAGATTCCTCTACTACATTTAATTTTCCAACTACAGAAGTAGAATTTCCAGAACAATCCGTAACCGTATAAATGACTTCATACGTTCCTACTTCATCTAAATTTACTCCAGACCGTTCTATTATTAATGTCATCTCTTCTTCCGTATCAATATTATCATAATAACTTACTGCTTTTTTATAAGAAACACTACTTCCAACTTTGACATCTATATCTGTTACAGTAACTACAGGTGCTTTTTCATCTTTTTGAATCGTAAGAAGTGCCTCTTTTTTCACTCGATTTCCCTTTTTGTCTTCTGCAATAATTGTTACTGTCTGTTCTCCTACTTGTGTCCAATCTGGTTCTATTTCATATCGTACTTGAATATTGTTAGAATTATCCGTTACAGAAATTACAAAGTCTTCTGCCTTTATAGGCTTGTTCTTCCAAGTTTTTTTATCTTCTATCACAACCTCTGGTGCTTCTATGTCCATTATTTGCAACTCAGAAACCATTTCCTTTCCATCTACTAAAAGATTAATCTGGTATACTCCTTCTTGAGTAATATCAATACTACTTATATCTGTCAAATAAGAAATTTCTTCTTCCGCTGTTGCTAAAAATACTTCTGCTAATGGTAATTCTTCTCCTAAGTTCCAAAGAACTCGTTCTTTTACATTAATAACACAAAGCTGTGAAACTACTTCTGTTTGATTTCCTGCACTATCTGTGACTAATAAATGCACTTCTTGTAATCCATACTGTGTTGTATCTGGATTTTTTATAAAACGAACATAACAAAAAGAAGCATCTTCTATACTACGAATAAATTGTTCGGGGTATATCTCACAATTATAATATCCATCTACTTTCTGTACGGATACGATTGGTTGCTTCGTATCTACAATATGCAATACCACATCATAAGTAATCGGAAATACATATACTTGTCCCTTTATCGTTCCAATGACAGTTGTATCAGGCTGTTTTACCCATTGAAAAGCCCCTTTATCCCAATCATATTGTCGAAGCACCTCTACGGATACTATTTCTCCTGCTTCTACTACATATTCTTTCTTTACCCTAGTAGTAAGCAATCCTCCAAAAAATATAATACTAAGTATAAGAAAACTAACCATCAAAGTCATTAGTAATGTTTTTTGCTTCATCTACCCTTTCCTCTTACATTTGTAACTGCTTTCTTATCTCTTCTTTGGAAAACCCTTTCCGATACAACTTTCCCGCAATCTTTTGTTTCTCCTCAAACTTAAGTTCTTGTAAACAATATTTCTGAAGATATTTCTGAATTGCAAGTTCTTCTTGAGAATATCCTTCCTGCGTTTCATAATTTTCCTCCATTGCAAGAACAATATCTTCCTCTGAAATTCCTCTTTGTTTTAATCTATATTCTAATTCTCTTTTACTTTTTTGAGACTTTCTAATACGAATGTAGGAACCAGCCACACGAACATCGTCTAAATAATGAAAACTATCCATATAAATTAAAATTTCTTCTATTACTTCTTTTTCATATCCATCTTTTTCTAAACGTTCTATTAATTCTTTTCTAGAATACTCTTTTCTTCCTAATAAATATAATGCTCTTTTCTTTCCCTGTTTTAATTGTTCTTCATCCATATAATATCCTCTAATTAGACAAAAGGGCAGTTGCAAAGAAATCTTTACAACAACCCTCTTACAAAAACTATTCTTCTTCTATCATATCTTCTTCGGTTGGAACTACGGTAGATACTACCACACCTTCGGATACTGGCAGACTAAACTTCTCACGAACTTTTCTTTCTACTTCTTCCATAATCTGAGGATTTTCTTTTAAATAGTTTTTTGCATTCTCTCGACCTTGTCCGATTTTTGCACTTTCATAAGAAAACCATGCACCACTCTTAATAATAATATTTTCATTTACTGCTAAATCTAAAATATCACCTTCCCTAGAAATACCTTTTCCAAACATGATATCAAATTCTGCTTCTTTAAATGGTGGTGCTACTTTATTTTTTACTACTTTTACTTTTGCTCTGTTTCCTACTACTTCACCATCTTGTTTTATATTTTCTATTTTTCTAATATCTAATCTTACAGATGAATAATATTTTAATGCTCTACCACCAGTTGTTGTTTCTGGATTTCCAAACATAACACCAATTTTTTGTCTTAATTGGTTAATAAAAATAACAGTTGTATTAGTTTTACCAATAATACCAGTTAGTTTTCTCAACGCTTTT
>CALAEX010000223.1 GCA_937891165.1 uncultured Lachnospiraceae bacterium
AGGTTACGAAGTCGTGGAAATAGGAATCTCGTCACTTTAGTGATGAGAGGTTCAACATTTTAATAATAAAGATTTTTTGGAAGGTTCTCCAAAAGAACAACTCGATTGTTTGAATAGAGCAGTAGAGTATATACAGGTATCAGAAGAACTTGAAAATCGATTTATGGCAGCAGTAAAGCGAATGAAACAAGCCTTTAATTTGTGTAGTTCAAGTGAAAAATTTTCTGATAAGGATAAAGATTATATTCATTTTTATTGTGCAGTACGTTCTATCTTATTTAAACTTACAAAAGGAGATGCACCAGATATTGCACAGATGAATGCTCGTGTTCGTGAAATGCTAGAGGGTGCAATTCAATCAGATGGCATAGAAGAACTGTTTGAAACAGGAAAGCATATCTCGGTTGATATTTTTAGTGATGCATATATAAACAAAATAAATGCAATTCAACTTCCAAATACAAAAATTAAGATTTTACAAAAATTACTCTCTCAAGCAATTGATGAATTTAGAAAAGTCAATAAGATAAAGGGTGTTCAATTTTCTGATAGACTTAAGAAGGTAGTAGACGAATATAATAATCGTCGTAGAGATGAAGCATATGCGAATGAAGTTTTAGATGATGTGGCAGAGCAGTTAGCACAGCTTTTAAAAGTACTAAAACAAGAGAAAAATTCTTTTCAAGAAATAGGCATTGGATATGAAGAAAAAGCCTTTTATGATATTTTAAATGTTGTATCAAAGAAATATGAATTTGAATATCCTAATGATAAAATGATTGAATTATCAAAGAGGATAAAAAATATTGTCGATGATAAAGCTCGTTATATAGATTGGGCAACTCGTGAGGATATAAAAGCAACCTTGCAGGTGGATTTAATTTTGTTACTTGATGAGTTTGATTATCCACCAGTAACAATAGATGATGTGTATAAGGAAGTTCTTGAACAAGCAGAAAATTTTAAAAAGTATGAAAGTGTTTCTTCAGAAACGGGAGCTATTATTTATCCATTACCAAAACAAAAGAATCTTTCGATGGTTGCAGATGAATCTGTTTTATATAATACAAAAGGATAAAGTATTATAAATTCTTAGTTGTATTGTTTAGTTGTACACTGTAATAACAGAGTGCAGTTATGAATAAGTAGCAAAGCAGATTACAGAAATCCTCTTGACTATAACAGTCTAGGGGATTTTTTTGGAAAAAGGAACAAATAGTTTACTTTTGAATAGAAATTAGAACTAAAATCTATTTAAAAGTAAATAAAATAGGGAATTTTAAGGAGCGTGTGTATGAAGATATTATATGGAACAAGTAATCCCGCAAAACTATCTGCCATGAAGCGAAGATTAGAGAGTTTAGGTATAGAGTTAATTGGATTAAACGATATAAAACTACAAGGAAAAGTAATTCCAAATGTAATGGAAGATGGAACAACACCGTTAGAAAATGCGAGAAAGAAAGCAATGGCATATTATGAGGCATTTCATATGCCAGTATTTTCTTGTGATTCTGGTTTATTTTTTGATAATGTTCCAGAGGAAATTCAGCCAAGTGTTCATGTCCGTACGATAAATGGAGTTGTTTTAACAGATGAAGAAATGATAGCATATTATTCTAGTTTGGCTAAAACTTATGGAACTTTGGTAGCGAGATATAAAAATGCCATTTGTTTTGTTATGGATGAACATACTGTATATGAAGCAATGGAACAATCGATGGAGAGTGAGAAGTTTATGCTTACAGATAAGCCTCATTCTATCGTAAAAAAGGGATTTCCTTTGGATAGTTTATCAATAGATATAAAAACAGGGAAGTATTATTATGATTTACCAGAGAGTGAATTGGACCAAGTAGCAGTAGAAGATGGATTTTTGAAATTTTTTGATGGAATATTTAAGAAAAAAATGCGATAATGTATTATATAAATATATATTAGGAAGCGAAAATATTTCTTGTAGCAGAAAATATAGTAATCAGAGAAGGGAGATACTATGATTCGGGAAGAAAACAAACATTTTATATTAGAAACAAAGAATACAAGTTATATATTTTACATAGACGAACAAGGGTTACTTCGTCATTTATATTATGGAAAGAAAATTTCTGTTTCGGGAAATAGTTTTTTAGCACTACAGCAAAAAACACCAAATCCAAATGGTTGTTCTGCGGTATTTTCAAAAGATGTACCTACACTTTCCTTAGATGATACTTGTTTAGAGTTTTCCACGAAGGGTAAGGGGGATATGAGAGAACCTTTTGTGGAGTTAGAGTTAGAAAATGGCAGTAGTACAAGTGATTTTCGTTATTGGCAATATTCTATTCAGACCGATAAAATTTCTCCAAAGGATTTACCAAGTTCTTATTTCGTTTCGGACACAGCGTATCTTCGGAAGGAAGTTGGAGAGAAAATGGCAAGGTCTTTAATTGTGAAGTGTAAAGACAATAATCAAAGTGGTGCAGTATTAGAGTTGGTATATACAGTATTTGAGGATTGTGATTGTATTACAAGAAGTGCAAAAATTTCTAATATAGGAGATACTACGTTTAAAGTACATAATTTAAAAAGTTTACAGTTAGACTTAGAATATGAGCGAGTAAAAATTTTGTCGTTTCATGGGGATTGGGCGAGAGAAATGCGAGCAGAGGAGATGTCATTTGCTGGTGGCAAGTATGTGATTGATTCTGCGACAGGTTTTTCTTCCAATCGTCAAAATCCATTTTTTATTGTGGGAGAACCATATGTAGGAGAATATCAAGGAGAATGTTATGGCTTCAATTTGATTTATTCTGGTGGGCATAAGGAAGTAATCGAGATGACTTCTCATGGAAAGACACATATTGTGACAGGAATGCGAGCAGAGGATAATTGTTTTACCTTAGCTCCAAAGGAAGAAGTGTGGGCACCAGAGGCTGTAATGACATACTCTAATACAGGATATGAAGGTATTAGTATAGCAATGCATCAGTTTGTAAGAGAGCACATTGTAAGAGGAGTATGGAAGCGGAAAGAACGTCCTGTCTTATTAAATTCATGGGAGGCATTATATTTTCATGTCAATGAGAAAAAAATAGAAAAGTTAGCAAAAGATGCTGCTGATATTGGAATCGAGCTTCTCGTATTAGATGATGGATGGTTTCAAGGAAGAAATGATGACACTTCTTCGTTAGGAGATTGGGTTGTAGATAGAAAGAAATTACCAGATGGATTAAAAGGAATTTCCAAAAAAGTAAAAGCACAGGGGCTTTTATTTGGTATTTGGGTAGAGCCTGAAATGGTAAATGAAAACTCCGATTTATACCGTGCTCATCCAGAATGGGCAGTAAAAATTCCAGAACAATCTCATGCAGAAGGCAGAAATCAGATGTTGCTTGATTTAGCAAACCAAGAAGTTGTGGATTATTTAGTGGAAAGTATGAGCAATGTATTTGAGTTTTCTGAAGCAGATTATGTGAAATGGGATATGAATCGAAATTTTACGGATAGATTTTCTAATTATCTTCCAAAAGAGAAGCAGGGTGAATTTTTATATCAATATATGAAGGGATTCTATCGGTTAATTGATGCTTTGACAAAGAAATTTCCACATATTTTATTTGAAGGCTGTGCTTCTGGTGGTAATCGTTTTGATTTAGGAATGTTATGTTATTTTCCTCAAATTTGGGCAAGTGATAATTCGGATGCCATTAGTCGTGTTTCCATTCAAAATGGTTATAGTTATGGTTATCCGCAATCTGTCATAGGTGCTCATGTATCTGGATGTCCAAATCATCAAACACTAAGAACAACTCCACTTTCCACTCGTTATGCGGTTGCTTCGTTTGGTTTGCTTGGATATGAAGCAAATTTAAGTGATAAATCAAAAGAAGAATTAGAAGAAATGAAAGCACAAATTTCTTTGTATAAAAAATGGAGACCTTTGTTGCAGTATGGACAGTGGTATCGTTTAGGAGGTAGTGTATTAGAACGTAATACTGCTTATCGAACCTCTTTTGAAAAAGATTTAGTAAAATGGATGATTGTATCAGAAGATAAAGACAAAGCAGTTGCAATTACGGTGCAAGGACAAGTAACACCTCATTATGGAGCTCATGTATTAAAAACAAGAGGATTAAACGAAGAAGCAACGTACCGTTTTTATAATATTCCAGTAAAACATGATTTGCACCGTTTTGGAACATTAGTTAATATGATAGCACCAATTCATATGAAACAGGATTCGCTATTGCATAATACGGTTGCAAAATTTGTAAAGATGGATGGTGCAAAAGAAGATATTGTTGTAAGTGGTTCTTTATTAAATCATGCAGGTATTCATTTATCACAAACATTTGCAGGTACAGGATATAATGAAGGAACAGGGCTATATCAGGATTATGATTCCAATATTTACTACATGGAGACAATACTATAATGAAATAAAAAAGAAAAGTGTCAGATATCTTGACTTTTTTTTGAAAAGAAAGTATACTTTTTTAAATAGTTATATTAAGCATTCTTTGGTGCTTTATAAACGAGGAAGAAGTTGCTACAAAAGGAAAGACATTTATTAAATATTATTTTATAATTATTGACGAAAGAAAGGAGTAAGTCATGGGGACTATTATTGGCGAAGGCATTACTTTTGATGACGTATTACTTGTACCATCTTATTCAGAAGTAATTCCAAATCAAGTAGATTTAAGAACACATCTTACACAAAAAATTCAACTAAATATTCCACTGATGAGTGCTGGTATGGATACAGTTACCGAACATCGTATGGCAATTGCTATGGCAAGACAAGGTGGTATTGGTGTTATTCATAAGAATATGTCTATTGAAGAACAAGCAGATGAGGTAGATAAAGTAAAACGTTCAGAAAATGGCGTTATTACTGACCCATTTTCTTTAAGTCCAAATCATAAATTAAAAGATGCAGAGGAATTGATGGCAAAATTCCGTATTTCTGGAGTGCCTATTACAGATTGTGGTAAGTTAGTTGGTATTATTACAAACCGTGATTTAAAATTTGAAACAGATTTCTCTCAGCCAATTTCGCAGTGTATGACATCAGAAAATTTAATTACTGCAAAAGAAGGCGTTACATTAGAAGATGCAAAGCAGATTTTAGCAAAAGCAAGAAAAGAAAAACTTCCAATTGTAGATGATGCTGGTTATTTAAAAGGCTTAATTACCATTAAGGATATTGAAAAGCAGATTAAATATCCATTATCTGCAAAAGATGCTCAAGGAAGACTTCTTTGTGCAGCAGGTGTTGGTGTAACAGCAAATATTTTAGACCGTGTAGAAGCGTTAGTAAAGGCAAAAGTAGATGCTATTGTTATTGACTCTGCTCATGGACATTCTGCTAATGTCATTCGTTGTGTAAAAATGCTTCGTGAGGCATTTCCAGAGTTACAGATTATTGCTGGTAATGTAGCAACTGCTGAAGCAACTGAAGATTTAATTAAAGCAGGCGTAGATTGTGTGAAGGTTGGTATTGGCCCTGGTTCTATTTGTACCACTCGTGTCGTTGCTGGTATTGGTGTTCCACAGATTAGTGCCATTATGGATGCTTATTCTGCTGCCAAGAAATATGGTATTCCAATTATTGCAGACGGTGGAATTAAGTTCTCTGGTGATATTACAAAGGCAATTGCAGCTGGTGCAAATGTATGTATGATGGGTAGCATTTTTGCAGGTTGTGATGAAAGTCCAGGAACATTTGAATTATATCAGGGAAGAAAGTATAAAGTATATCGTGGTATGGGCTCTATTGCAGCAATGGAAAATGGTAGCAAAGACCGTTATTTCCAAGCAGATGCAAAGAAGCTTGTTCCAGAAGGTGTAGAAGGTCGTGTAGCATATAAGGGTATGGTAGAAGATACGGTATTCCAGTTACTTGGAGGACTTCGTTCTGGTATGGGTTATTGTGGAGCACAAGACATTGAAACTTTAAAAGAAACAGGAAGATTTGTAAAGATTTCTGCTGCTTCTTTAAAGGAAAGTCATCCGCATGATATTCATATTACAAAAGAAGCACCAAACTATAGTGTAGAAAGCTAAATGTTAAGGTTTCCTATCTTTATTACCTTTTCAAGTGTAAAGTATTCAAGGTATGAATTTTTATAAAAGCAATTTTGCTTTAGGTTTTGACACGAGCCTAATACAACAGAACGTTAGTAGTTCTGTTGTCAAATGCTATCGCTAATGGATACAAAGGTGTCTTTGGTAGTGAAAGTCTTATGGAAACAAATTAGTCGGTTATGTTTTCGAGTATTGTTGGAAATTTGTGTACATTAAGAACCCAATGTGCTTTAGCCGTTGGAGTGTCAGAATACAGGAAAAGGAAGAAGGGGTTTACATGATGATGGAAAAAAGACGGAGTAAGAGATTACCCATTGATTTGGAGTTACATGTTTCTAAATTATTCCGTCAGGAGCCAATAGATGATATAAATGTGGATGCTCCGATTCATGTTTTTGATGTATCAAAGTTGGGTCTTGGATTTATTACAACAATGGATTTACCAATGAAGTATTATTTTAATGCAAAATTAGAATTGGGAAGTCCGGAAAATTCGCTTTACTGTGTTGTTCAGATTATTAGAAAAACGCCAAAAGATGATGGTATTATTTCCTATGGTTGTGAATATGTAGGAATGGCACCAGTGTTAGCTGGATTTTTTGAAGAATATGAAAGAATGCTGACAAGAAGGTAAAGAATATACTGCTGTTTCACAAAAGAACATTGTGGGACAGCAGTTTTATATATTTATATAAAGAAAAGAGGGAAAAAATGAAGGATTTTACAACATTAACAGCGTATACGTTATTGAAAACAGAGGATTTACCAGATGTAAAAGGAACAGGTTATTATTTTCAGCATAAGAAATCAGGTGCAAAGCTTGTTTGGATTGAGAATGCGGATGATAATAAAGTATTTTCGATTGCATTTCGTACACCACCTGAAAACTCTACAGGTGTGGCACATATCATTGAGCATACCGTATTATGTGGTTCAGAAAGTTTTCCAGCCAAAGACCCATTTATTGAATTAGCAAAGGGGTCTTTAAATACCTTTTTAAATGCAATGACCTTTCCAGATAAGACAATGTATCCAGTGGCAAGTTGCAATATGCAAGACTTTAAAAATTTGATGCATGTTTACATGGATGCGGTGCTTTATCCCAATATTTATATTACAGAAGAAATTTTCAAGCAAGAAGGTTGGCATTATGAACTAGAAAGTGAAGAAGATGAACTAACCTATAATGGTATTGTTTATAGTGAAATGAAAGGGGCATTTTCTTCTCCAGAACAAGTTCTTGCAAGAGAATCCATGAATACGCTGTTTCCAGATACCTCTTATGGAGTGGAATCCGGTGGTAATCCTGACTTTATTCCGGAATTAACTTATGAAGAATATTTAAATTTCCATAGAAGATATTATCATCCAATCAATAGCTATATTTATTTATATGGTGATATGGATATTGTAGAACGTTTAGAATGGTTAGATACCGAATATTTATCTCAGTTTGATAAAATTTCCTTAGATTCTTCTTTAAAGGTACAGAAGCAATTTGATGGTATAAAACATATGGAACGCACATATTCTGTAGAAGAATTAAACGGAGATAGCGGGGTTTATTATTCTTATAATATATTAGCAGGACAGTCTGCTGATTTAATGGAAGGAACAGCATTTGAAATTTTAGACCAAGTATTATTTTCTGCTCCTGGTGCACCAGTAAAACAGGCTTTGATTGATGCAGGAATTGGAGAAGATTATTTTACAAGTTATAATGGAGATGTATTACAGCCATTCTTTACAGTTTCTGTAAAAGATGCAAAAACAGGACAGAAGGAGTTATTTTTAAAAACACTTCGCTCGGCATTAGAAAAATGTGTAACGGAAGGTTTAAAGAAAACTTCGGTACTTGCGGCAATCAATGCTCAGGAATTCCGTTATAAAGAAGCTGATTTTGGACGTTATCCAAAAGGGCTTTTGTATGGCATCAATATGATGAGCAGTTGGCTTTATAATGATAATGAACCATTTTTGTATTTACATGCAAATAAAGTATATGCCGAATTAAAAGAAAAAATAGATACGGGATATTTTGAAGGTTTAATTCAAAAATATTTCTTAGACAGCAAGCATGGTACGGTATTGACTTTAAAACCAAAGGCGGGATTAAATGCAGAAAAAGAAAAGGCATTACAGGAACGATTGGCAGAGTATAAGGCTTCGTTAAGTGAAGAAGAAGTAAAAGCATTAGTGATTGCTACAAGACAGTTAAAGGAATATCAAGAAGAACCATCTACAAAAGAACAGTTAGAAAAGATTCCAATGCTTTCCATTGAAGATATTGAGAAAAAAGCAAAAGGTTATAAGAACGAGAAATTTTTAGAAGATAAAGCAGATGCTGTATGGCACAATATTGAAACAAATGGCATCAATTATATGCGTTTGGTTTTTGATGCAAAGAAGTTAGAATTTTCTGAAGTACCATATTGTGGATTGTTAGTGAATATACTTTCTTTGGTAGATACAAAGAAGCATGGATATAAAGAGTTGTCTGATGAAATTAATACCTATACAGGTGGATTTAGTAGTAGTATTTTCACTTATACAACAACTGAGAATTTCAAAGCGTTTGAACCAAAAGTTTCGATTTCAATGAAGGCATTAGCAGAAAATACAAAAAAAGCTGTCGAATTTATGACAGAAATTCTTTGTGAATCGGTATTCACTGATGCAAAACGTGTGCAGGAAATTTTGTTAGAATTAAAATCCAGATTAGAAATGAAATTTATGGGCAGTGGTCATATTGTAGCAATGGATAGAGCAACTTCTTATTATAGTGAAAATGCCGTTTTTGAAGATATGACACAAGGTGTTAGTTATTATGAATTTGTAAAAAATCTAACCGAACAGTATGAAGAAAAACAGACAGAAATTGCTCAAATGTTAGAAAAAGTAGCAAAGAAGTTATTTACAAAGAACAACTTTGTGCTTAGTTTAACAGCAAATGCAGAAGGTAAGGAATTTTTTGAACAAGAAATTGGACAATTGCTTTCTGTACTTCCAGAAGCAGTAGCAGGAACTTTGCTTCAAATGCCAGTAGAAAAGAAAAATGAAGGCTTTAAAACACCGGGACAAGTACAGTATGTTGTTCGTAGTGGTAATTTTAAAGAAAAGGGCATTGAATATAAAGGAGCATATGAAGTGCTTCGAACCATTCTTGGATATGGATACCTTTGGAATGAAATTCGTGTCAAAGGTGGTGCATATGGTGCAGGTATTACAATTGGTATGGATGGTAAGACTTCGTTTTATTCTTATCGTGACCCAAATTTGGCAGAAACAAATGCAGTTTATGAAAATGTAGTTGCTTATTTGGAACAATTCGAAGCAGATGAAAGAGAAATGACAAAAAATATTATTGGAACAATGAGCAATATGGATTTTCCTCTTTCTCCAATGGCAGAAGGAAGTCGTTCGTTCCATGCTTATTTAATGCATCGGGATGAAGCTATGGTTCAAAAATATAGAGATGAAGTATTAGGAGCAACCGCAGAGGATATTCGAAATGCAAAAGAAATGCTTCAAGCCGTACTTTCCGAAGGATATTTCTGTACCGTTGGTTCTGCTAACAAAGTGGAAGCTTGTAAGGAATTATTTGATACTGTAAAGACGTTGATGTAATATAAGATGAGGAGAATATGGAAAAGCAGATAAAGTCGGGATTTGTGACGTTGATTGGTAGACCGAATGTGGGAAAATCGACATTGATGAATCATTTAATTGGGCAGAAGATTGCGATTACTTCGGATAAGCCACAGACAACGAGAAATCGTATTCAAACGGTGTATACGGATGAGAGAGGGCAAGTCATTTTCTTAGATACTCCTGGTATTCATAAGGCGAAGAATAAGCTAGGGGAATATATGGTGAAAGTAGCGAAAGAAACGTTGAGTGAAGTCGATGTAATACTTTGGTTAGTAGAGCCAACTATATTTATTGGTGCAGGAGAACAGCATATTATTGAGCAGTTGCAGAATATAAGAACGCCAATTATTCTTGTTATCAATAAAATTGACACAGTAAAAAAAGAAGAAATTATGGCGGCAATTGAAGCGTATCAGGAAAAGTTACCATTTGCAGAAATTATTCCAGTTTCTGCAAAGAAAAAAGAAAATACAGACCGTCTAATGGAGTTGGTATTTCGTTATCTTCCTTATGGTCCAATGTATTATGATGAAGATACAGTGACAGACCAGCCAGAGCGTCAAATTGTAGCAGAATTGATAAGAGAAAAGGCACTTCGTTTGTTAGGAGATGAAGTACCTCATGGAATTGCTGTGACGATTGAGAAGATGAGAGAGCGTGCAGACGGTTCTATGGTAGATATTGAAGCAACGATTGTTTGTGAAAGAGATTCTCATAAAGGGATTATTATTGGTAAACAAGGGGCAATGTTGAAAAAAATTGGTACGAAAGCAAGAGAAGAAATAGAACGACTTTTTGAGTATAAAGTGAATTTAAAACTTTGGGTAAAAGTGAAGAAAGACTGGAGAGATTCGGATATTTTAATGAAAAATTATGGATATCGGGATAACAAAGAAGAATCGTTCTAGTAAAATACAGGAAATTGTTTTCCAATTGTTCCATAGGGTAATAGAAATACTTTCGGAAATACTAAGCATATCAAATAAGAGAGAGTTCACAAAGGACAAGTTTTAGTGGATAGTGATGAAATATGCGAAAGGAGAAGAAAGAGTGGAAGAAAAAAAAGATAGGTTGCCTGATATGGAACTAGGAAAAGAATTTTTGGCACAGGTGCAAAATAAAGATGTTATGCCAGATTATTGGCAGCAGTTTTTGCAAACAGGACGAGTGCAAGATTATTTGAATTATAGAGCGAATGCACAAGAGGAAATAAAGCGAGATTTTTAAAAATTTAATGGAAAAGTGCTTGACAGATGCATATAACCACGCTATAATGCAACTTGCGTGCGTTATGTGCGTTTGTTTTTTGTGCATGTTAAAATGCAAGGTGACTTAAAAATAGGTTGTGCAGCTATTTATTATTGCAAAATTGATGAAATAACATCAAAAAGCAATGAACAAAAGGGTGAATAGAAAAGAAGGGAGTATGTTACTGAATTATAAATCTAGGAAGTAAGAGATTTATAATATACCCAGCGTTAATGGGAAATTTACGCCTATGGAGTATCCCACCCATGTGAGTAGTATCTTAGTAATGATTACGAAAACAGATACGTTGAAATAGGAATGAAACATAAAAATTTTTAATTTTTTATAAGTTTTCAGTAACGGTGAAGATTATGCCTACATTTAACCAGTTAGTTAGAAAAGGTAGACAGACTATTGAGAAGAAGTCCACAGCACCTGCTTTATTAAAGGGTTATAATTCCTTAAACAAGAAAGCAACTGAAACATCTTCTCCACAGAAGAGAGGAGTTTGTACTGCAGTTAGAACAG
>CALAEX010000224.1 GCA_937891165.1 uncultured Lachnospiraceae bacterium
TTGATATCAATAAGCTTCGCTATCATAAAATTATTATTATGACCGATGCCGATGTAGACGGTGCTCATATTGCAACGCTCATGTTGACATTCTTATATCGCTTTATGCCAGAGTTAATTCGTAAAGGATACGTTTATTTAGCACAACCACCATTGTATAAAATTGAGAAAAATAAAAATGTATGGTATGCCTATAGTGACGAAGAATTAAATAAAATTCTTGTGGAAATTGGACGTGACCAAAATAATAAAATTCAGCGTTATAAAGGTCTTGGTGAAATGGACGCAGACCAATTATGGGATACAACGATGGACCCAGAAAAGAGAGTTTTGTTAAAAGTACAAATTGACGAAGAATCCGCTTCCGAACTTGATGTAACATTCACTACCTTAATGGGAGATGAAGTAGAGCCAAGACGAGAATTCATTGAGGCTAATGCGAAATATGTGCAGAATTTAGATTTCAATGCATGATTTATTAAAATAATTTTGACCAAGCAGTTATATTTCTCCTAAGAGAACTCACTCTCGTTCGGATCGAGGCGTAGCCGTACTAAGCTCGAAAATACCTCGCTAAGTACGAACGCCTCTTTACGGTTCTCTATAGGAGCAATATAACTTGCTTGGTAACTTTACTTTAAATAAAAGCGTAAATGATTTCATAAAAATAAAAAATATAACTGTATACATAGTTTTTGTAAAAGGAGAGTTTAAATATGGATGAGCATATTTTTGATAAGGTGCAAGAGGTTGACTTAAAGAAAACGATGGAGACATCTTATGTCAACTATGCAATGTCTGTTATCGTTGCCCGTGCCCTGCCAGATGCAAGAGATGGTTTAAAGCCAGTACAAAGACGTATTTTATATGCAATGATAGAGTTAAACAATGGTCCTGACAAGCCACATCGTAAGTGTGCTCGTATTGTCGGTGATACGATGGGTAAATATCACCCACATGGAGATAGTTCAATTTATGGTGCTTTAGTGAATATGGCACAGGATTGGTCTACAAGATATCCAATTGTGGATGGACATGGTAACTTTGGTTCTGTGGATGGTGATGGTGCTGCAGCAATGCGATACACCGAAGCAAGACTGAGTAAAGTTTCGATGGAATTATTGTCCGATATCAATAAAGATACGGTTACGTTTATTCCAAACTTTGATGAAACAGAAAAAGAACCATTAGTATTGCCTTCTCGTTTTCCAAATTTATTAGTCAATGGTACTTCTGGTATTGCAGTAGGTATGGCAACGAATATTCCACCTCACAATATGCGAGAAGTTATCAATGCAGTGATTAAAGTTATTGATAATAAAGTGGAAGATAAACAAACAACGATAGAAGAACTCATGCAAATTGTAAAAGGACCGGATTTCCCTACAGGTGCAACCATTTTAGGCACAAGAGGAATTGAGGAAGCGTATCGCACTGGTCGAGGAAAAATTAAAGTACGTGCAGTAACAGACATTGAACCAATGGCAAACGGAAAGAATCGTATTGTAGTGACAGAACTTCCTTATATGGTCAATAAAGCACGTTTAATTGAAAAGATAGCTGATTTAGTAAAAGATAAAAAAATAGATGGAATTACAGAACTTCGTGATGAATCCGATAGAAGCGGTATGCGTATTTGCATTGAACTTCGCCGTGATGTGAATCCAAATGTCATTTTAAATCAATT
The DNA here is from genome assembly GCA_937891165.1 of uncultured Lachnospiraceae bacterium. Taxonomy (GTDB): domain Bacteria; phylum Bacillota; class Clostridia; order Lachnospirales; family Lachnospiraceae; genus SIG299. The sequence continues at coordinate 1,687 of CALAEX010000224.1, forward strand.
ATACAAACATACGCAATTACAGGATACCTTTGGTGTGATTATGTTAGCTTTAGTGGATAATGAACCAAAAGTATTAAACTTGTATGATGCACTCAATGTGTACTTACGTCATCAAGAAGAAGTAGTGACTAGACGTACCAAATATGATTTAAAGAAAGCAGAAGAGAGAGCACATATTTTAAAAGGCTTATTGATTGCCCTAGACCATATTGATGAAGTAATTAAGATTGTGCGTGGTTCTAAAAATGTAGCAGAAGCAAAGGCACAGTTAATAGAAAACTATGGATTAGATGATGTACAAGCACAAGCGATTGTGGATATGCGTCTTCGTGCGTTAACAGGATTAGAGCGAGATAGATTAGAACAAGAATATGCTGACTTGATGAAGAAAATAGCAGAATTTCACTTGATTCTCTCCGATGAAAAAGTATTGCTTGGTGTGATTAAAGACGAGATTTCTTTGATTCGTGATAAATATGGAGATGAGAGAAGAACAACGATTGGTATCGACATGGAAGACTTAACCGATGAAGATTTGATTCCAAATGAAAATACGGTCGTTGCCATTACAAGACTTGGTTACATTAAGCGTATGACTGTGGATAACTTTAAAGCACAACACCGTGGCGGTAAAGGCATTAAAGGAATGCAGACAATTGAAGAAGACTATATCGAAGATATGTTTATGACAACAACCCATCACTATATTATGTTTTTAACAAATAAAGGTCGTGCTTACCGTATTAAAGCATATGAGATTCCAGAAGCAAGCCGTATAGCAAGAGGAACAGCCATTATTAACCTTTTACAATTACAGCCGGGAGAAAAAGTAACTTTTGGTATTGCTCTGAAAGAATTCGATGACGAACGATATTTATTCCTTGCAACAAAGTCTGGTATTGTGAAAAAGACAAAAATAAAAGACTTTGCCAATATTCGTAAAACTGGTATTCAGGCAATTAACTTAAAAGAAGATGATATTTTAATTGGAGCAAAGGCAACCAATAATCAAAAAGATATTTTACTCATTACAAAACTTGGTATGAGTATCCGTTTCCATGAAAAGGATGTACGTGCCACAGGAAGAAGCTCGATGGGTGTGATTGGTATGACACTATCCGAAGGAGATGAAGTCGTATCCATGCAGTTGACTTCCCAAGGAGACTATGTGTTAGTAGCTTCCGAACTTGGATATGGTAAATTAACTGATATCAACGAATTTTCTGTGCAAAGACGAGGCGGTAAAGGCGTAAAATGCTATAAGATTATTGAAAAAACAGGCGATGTTGTCGGAGCAAAAGTACTAAACTTAGAAAATGAAGTCATGCTTATTACAAACGAAGGTATTGTTATCCGTACTTTAGTAAGTGATATTAGTGTTGTAGGAAGAAATACTTCAGGGGTAAAACTTATTAACATTGACAGCGAGAAAGGAACTCGTGTGGCAAGTATTGCAAAAGTAAGAGAACCAATGAATCCAGAAAATCAAGAAGACCTATTAAAGAAGATGGAAGAAGAATTAGCGGGAGAAGATGAACTGATAGAGGATGATGAGGAATTTTTGGATGAGGAAGAAGTAACAGAAGAATAAAGAATAAAAATCCTTACTTGGTTTGTTGTCAATTCCCTATGACCTAAAGGTCATGGGCTTGTAACTGCCCAGTCGTAATAACGGCTTACAAACGAAAATTTGTGACTTAGCATTTTTTATCTGTGTTTTTGACAAAAAATAAGAAGTTATAAAAAAGTCCTGTAAAACATGTTTCTCTGCATCATAGGTTGTGATAGGTAGTATAAACTTTGGAGGTTTCCTAGAATCTAAAAGAATGATAGTGTAAAATTTTTGTAGGTCAAAAGAAAAATAAAAAAGAAGAAAGCTCCTTTTTGTGGTAAAATTGAGTTGACAAGACAAAATTTTCTCACCAAGAAAGGAGCTTTCTTATGGTATCTAGTATAACACAAATACAAGGAAAAATGCTACAACAATTAGAAAAAATTTTCATAGAATATTCGATGGATATGACAAAAATAGCAGAATTAATCCAAGGCGTGACAGAAAGTGTCTTAACATTTGCTCGTTGTTTATTAGCAGAGGAATTCGAAAGCTACGATAGTTTTCTTTGTGAAGATAAGCGTCATCGTCCCGAATGGAATGTGGTAAAGAAAGTATCTACTACGTTGTTGACTAGTTTAGGAAGTATCTATTATCATAAAACCTTATTTCAAAACACAAAAACTAGGGAATATCAATACTTATTAGACCAAGCGATGGGTTTAGAACCTTATGCAAGAATGACCGAAGACGCAGAAGTAAATCTACTCACGGAAGCCGTACAAACGAGTTATGAAAAAGGTGGAGAACAAGTAAGCATTGGTAAGGAACAGGTAAGTAGAGAAACTGTAAAAAAGAAGATACATCGTTTCGCATTTCCGAAAAAAATAGCATATCCAGAAGAAAAGAAAGTAGTAGACTATTTATATATCGATGCCGATGAAGACCATGTGGCATTACAATTCCGAGAACAAAAAGGAGACATTACGGAAAATGAACGACATCAAAAAAACAATGGAGCAATTACAAAGTTAATTTATGTATATGAGGGAATCGAAACAGAATCACCAAAAAGTAAACGGCATCAATTAAAACATCCATACTATTTTTGTCGAGTATGTGAAGGAGAAGAAAATAAAAGACTTTGGGATGAGGTCTATCCTAAAAGAATAAATTTCTTGCAAACTCTATGTAATTATATTATACTTTTAGCAAGAAGGAGTGATAGTATGAGTTTGGAACGAGTAAACCGAGAATATAAAGACCGTTTATTTTGTCTTTTGTTTGGAGATGAAAAATATAAAGAGAATACGCTTTCCTTGTATAATGCATTAAATGGCACATCTTATGAAGATGTAGATGCATTAGAAATAACCACAATTGAAGATGTTTTATATATGGGAATGAAAAATGATGTATCCTTTATTATTGCAGACACATTAAGTCTTTATGAGCAACAATCCACATTAAATAATAATATGCCATTGCGTGGATTTTTATATTTTGCTAAATTATATGATAAACGTCTTGTGCAACAAAAAGCTAACATTTATAAGAAGAAATTAGTGAAGATTCCAGCACCAAGGTATATTGTTTTTTATAATGGAAAAGAAAATTTAGAGCCAGCTATGACGAAGTTAAGGTTGTCAGATGCTTTTATAGGTCAAGTTCCAAAGGGAGAATTTGAATGGACAGCAACGATGCATAATCTGAATCATCCAGATACAAAACCACTATTGCAAAAGTGTCGTCCTTTGTATGAATATACTTATTTAGTTCAGAAGATACAAGCGTATAGTGCAAAATATACTCTGTATGAAGCAGTAACTAGAGCTGTAGACCACTGTATTCAAGAAAGGATTTTAGTGGAGTTTTTAATTGCACATAAGGCGGAGGTGATTGATGTGGTGCTTACAGAATTTAATCAGGAAATTTATGAAGAAGATTTGAAAGAAGAAGCAAGACAGGAAGGGTTACAACAAGGGTTACAACAAGGGTTACAACAAGGGTTACAACAAGGGTTACAACAGGGGTTAGAAGAAGGATTGGAAGACTTTGTGCGATTTTTAGCAGAGTCTGTTACTGACCTTGAGAAATTATATCAAACAGTTGTTAAAAGACCAAAATATAAAGATAAGACAAGAGAACAAGTGTTTAAATATTTGCGATAACCTTAACTAATCATGTCAAGAATGTTCCCATCTCTATAGGTGGTGAGAGGAATTGGTACAAGAAACTATTGCTTGACAATATTAAAAATGGTAAACTAACCGATATGAATGAATTTTCTGTACAAAGACGAGGCGATAAAGGCGTAAAATGCTATAAGATTATCGGAAAAACAGGAGATGTTATCGGAGCAAAAGTATTGAACTTAGAAAATGAAGTCATGCTCATTACAAACGAAGGTATTATTATTCGTACCTTAGTAAGTGATATTAGTGTCGTAAATACTTTCGGTGTAAAATTAATTAACATTGATAGTGAAAAAGGAACTCGTGTTGCAAGTATTGCAAAAGTAAGAGAACCAATGAATCCAGAAAATCAAGAAGACCTATTAAAGAAAATGGAAGCAGAATTAGAAGAGGAACTGATAGAGGATGATGAGGAACTTTTAGGCGAGGAAGAAGTAACAGAAGAATAAAAAATAAAAATCCCTACTTGGTTTGTTATGAAGCAAAGTAGGGATTTATTGTACCTAAAGGAGGAATTTATTGAATGAATATAGAAGATATCTACAATGTTAAAAATGAAATAGGACTTTTTGTAAGAGCAATGAGAGAAGCAAAAGGCTATAATCAGGAAGAAATTAGTCAAGGTATTTGTTCAATGTCTACTTTATCAAGAATAGAAGCAGGAGAACGGACGGTAGATTTTTTAATAATAGAAGCTTTATTAGATAGAATGAAAGTAGAAAAAATAGAATATGAATTTGTGTTAGATGAAGAAGAGTATATTGTCTATAAACAACGAGAAGAAATTGTAAGTTTAATTAGTAATAACGATTATAGTATAGCAAAACAGAAATTATTGCAATATGAGAAAAATTATGCACAAGAACAACTACATCAACAGTTTGTATTTTGGCAAAGAGGTTTATTGCTGAAAAAGGAAGGATTAGAAGAAAAGGAAAAAATAAAAGAAGTATTTTTAAAAGCTATTGTAATCACAGTACCAGAGTATGAACAAAAATTTTATCAAAGAGAGATACTTAGTAATATAGAATTATCTTGTATGGTAGGAATGTTTTATTGTATTAAAAACTCTGTGGAAAGAGAAGAAAAGTTTGAAGAATTATATAAATATTTTCAGTGGTGCAAAGTTAGAGAAAAATTATATCCAATACCTTATCGAATTGCCATGCAATATTATGCAGAATGTTTATATGAGAATGGGAAATATGAAAAATGTAAAAAAATTTGTATGAAGGCAATAGAAGAATTATCTTTTACGAGCAAATTGGAAAATCGAAGTGACTTCTTTTATCTAAAAGCAAAGGCACAAGAACAAATTGGATTTTCGGATGAGGAAGAAAAAAAACAATGTAGGAAGGATTTTCTAACAGCTTATTATAGTATAGCATTTTATGATGGAGAAGCACAGGCAGAGGAATTGAAAAAATACATAAAGGAGAACTATCAATGGCAGTTTATCGAATAGGAGATGTCATTCGTATGAAACGAGAGGCATTAGGAATAACAAGAGAAAAACTTTGTGAATTAAGTGGAGAAATTTGTTCTCCACAAACATTATACCGTATGGAATGTGGAAAAGTAAAAGTAAAACGAGACGTTTATAAAATACTCATGAAGTGTATGAAGCAATTGCCAGAACGAAATTATGCCTCTGTTGTAGTAAAAAATTATCAATCTTTAAATTTAAAATCAGAAATTACAACACATATTTTTTATAAAGAATATGAACAAGCGGAACAAAAGCTATTGCAATTAGAACAAGATATGATTCCAAATTATATACGAAATCAACAATATCTGTTAGAAAAAAAAGCTACACTTCAATTTAGAGAACAGGAGATAACAGCAGAAGAATATTTAGAAAAATTGTGGGAAGCCCTGCGATATACAATTCCAAATGTGGATAACATTGATTTAGAAAATTGGCCTTACAATGAAGAAGAATTTGAGATTTTAATACAAATAGTACACGCATATCGAGATAAAAAAGAAGAAAAAGAAAAATTATTATTGAAACTGAAAAAAAATGTAGAACGACATTATATGGGGGAAATTTGTTATGTATCATGGCATACATTGATTTTGATTATGTTATCAGGGCTTATGTGTAGTACAAAACGATATGAAGAATCTTTGAACTATTGTAAACAGGGAATAGAGGAATTAAAAAAGCAAAGATTAATTAGTCATGAACATGAATTTTTATATGATATGGTATGGAGTATGGAGCAAGAAATACGACAAGGAATACGTTTAGAAAAAGAACGAGAAACTTGTAAAAAGCTTCTCATTCAAGCTTATTATTTAAGTATCGCACAAAAAGAAAGTGTGTATTCTGAAAGAATCAAAAGACTTTGGGAACGATATTATTCTGAGGAAATAATCTTATAATCAATATTCTTAGGTTGAGCGGGTGTTATAATCAATATCAGTGTAGTCATTATCCTCATCTATTACTGACATTGTTTCTATAGTAAGACTTGGAATAGTTACAGTAAAAGAAAGAACAAATGCCAAAAAGCTAGTGAGAAGTAATTTCTTTTTCATAGTAAAAATCTCCTTTTTGTATTTTTTATTACAATATCATATTTTTTAGTGATTGAGTATACCAAAACTGGAAAATTTTATTTTCCAATTCTGACATATTATTTGCTTATAAAATAGTTTATTATAAGCATTGTTAAGAAGAAGTATTTAGGAAAGGAGAATAAAAGGAATGTGGTAGACAATAAAGGTTAAAATGAATATATGAAATTGTATTAAAGATATTTTTGAGCAAGTTAGTTTTGAAAATAATGGAGGATATTTTATGACAATGAAAGTAAAAATTTTAGCATTATCATTAATCAGATTATTATTAACACCAAATGCAGATATGATGTAACACCAGTTTATCAAACAGATAACCAGCATACAACAGGATGGCAATTAGTTTCTGGAAAATATGAATATGTTGATTATTATAACACAGAAAGAACAACGGCATATGCAAAAGAAGCTATTTTGCCACAAATAAAATTTGAATATTATAGTGTGCCGATGTTTTATAGTTTGGATGATACAAATAATTGTATAAGAACAGAAATTTATGAATATATAGATGGAGATTATCAGTTAGTATATACAACAAATGGATATATGGAGCAATAAATGAAAGAGAAGATTAATGGTGTATATATATTATGTATAGGAATTTTAGTATTGTCTTTAGAATTATATATGGTAAAACTAATTCAGAGTATGGACAAGGTGACAGGTTCATGGCATGGAAATATTTGGATATATTTTAAAGAACCAATTATATTTATTCCATTCATGGCAACTATTTGTGTAATTATTTATAGTATATATATTATTATAAAAACTAGTTTCTATTCTAAAAATTAAATAAAAAAATGGTGCTAAGTTATAAATGAAAATTTTTGACTTAGCATTTTTTTATTTAAATGTTCACAGATAATATAGATATTTTAGGAGAACCAATTGTAAAAATAGAACTGGAGTATTTAACAGAATAAGAGAATACAAGAGATTCGTTCATAATTTGTTTACAAAATGTTTACAATTTGGACATTCCTAGTTCATATATGAACGATACAGTAAGTTATAGAAAATAAAAAATGTATCAAAAGGAGTAAAGTTATGAAAAAACGAAAGTATTTTTATTTGTGTATGAGTATAGGTTTCTTGTGTATCACAGGTTGTACCACGAAAAACAATGTAGAAAATATTACGCCAAGTCCAAGTCCTAATGTAGAAAATATCACGTCAACTCCAACCGTAGAAGGAAAAGAAAACGAATCTATAAAAATACAAGAACCTGTGTTTAAAGAAAAAGAAGAAGAAAAAAAAGAAGAAGAGAAAACAATTTCTAAAAAAACTTCTTCTAAGAAAACAATAACAAAAACAGATGGACTTTGTGAAGACCTAGAACAAGTGGAAACGGATGTAGCACTCTATAATATCGTTAATCGAATGTTAGGTGGTTATATTGTGACAGGGGTAGAAGAACGGTCCATGTTTTGTTTCGATGAAACAACAGGGGTTATTTATTTTGTAAATCAAGGAAAAGATAATTTCTTATATCGGATGAAAGATGGTGAGGTGGCATTAGCTGTAGCCATGCCAATGAAACAGCTGTATCCTTATAATGGTTCTGTTTATTTTATGGTAGATGATTATGGAACTTATCAATTCGAAGGAATGAAAACAGGAGATATTTATTGTTATACACCATCCACTGGTGCGGTAGAATTAGTATATGCTGTTGGAACTATGGTAGGAGAAACTGTCGAAAATGTAAGGAGTTATAAATTATTGGTAGAAGAAAGTGGTATTTACTTTGGTTATCGTGTTTTAAAAGACAATGTAGTTAATAGATATCATTATGCTTTGCCATTTGGAGCAAGTGAACCGATAGAAGATACAAAATGTACGGTAAGTGAAGGATGGAAAGAGTATTATTTTGGAGCTTCGTATCGAGTGGAGGAAGACGGAACTTATGTGATACAATTAGTAAATAGGGAAACAGGTGAAAGTACAAATTTATCTGCTAGAGGAGTAAATTATTGTGTCATAGGAGATGTATTGCATTATTCAGATAAGACTAGTGTGGAGTGCTTGAATTTGGAAACAGGGGAGAGGACTTCCTATGATTTTTTTGAAGAAATGGAAAAGAGATTAGATGAAGATAATACCATACAATCGTTTACTATGACAGAAGATGCTCTTTGGGTAGCTACATGGAGTTATGTATATCGTATGGATTTACAGACGAGAGAAATCATTTGTGGAGTTAGCCGAGTGAGTCGTGGAGGGAGTTACTTTAATTATGCTTTTGAAGAATTGTATACGGATGGAAAAGAAGTGTATGGTTTTACAAAACCTATGTCATCAGGAATCAAAGAAGGTGTGGTTCGTATAGTATTTTCAGATAGTGTAAATCTTATGGGAGATTCCATTATAGAACTGGAATATTTAACAGAATAAAGAAAGGGAAAAATAGGATGAAGAAAATATGTAGGAAGATATCTATTTTAGCGGTATTTTTATTGCTTTCTGGTTGCCAAAAAGAATTGGATATAGAATTAGAAAATTTAGTAATAGAACCAGAAATTGTTCAATACATAGGAACAGAGGATGCAGATAATATTGCCGTAGACGAGCAGGGAATTTTATATACGTCCAATTTTATTCCAGCAGAAAATAGTAGTACAGGAACGGAAAACCAACAAGAATTTTCTGTCTATGATTTAGACGGAACTTGTATCAAACAGGTTCAGCTTACGTTTGGAAATGGAAATATTCGTGCCATGGTAATTGAAGATGGTATGTTGTATTGTATTGTTCCTAACAAGGGAGGAAAAGAACAAGTATTGATGGAAATTGACCTTACCACATGGGAAGCTAGAGAAGTTACAATGATAGCAGAAGAAGATTTTTCTCTTATCAATCGACTAATTGTTATAGGGGATTATTTTTATCTTTTTGGTCCATCTCCAACAGCGGAAGGAAAGTCCTTTACTTTATTACCGGGAATTCGTCAAGTAAATTATAATTCTGAAGCATTGGCACGCTTGTCTAGAGTAGAGGAAAATTCAGAACTAGAATTTTTTAATATGGATATTCCTTTAGATGTATTTCGGACAAAAGAAAACTCTTTAATGGTGTATCATTATGATGAGGAAAATGGGTTTGGATTTTTAGAGTTTGTTCCAGAAGAAGAATCATTATATCAAGTAGGAGAATGGATTCAAACCTCCGTACAAAGAAAGAATTTTTGTTCTTGCGAAGAAGGTTATTTATTTATTTCTGATTCGGTGTTACATTATGGAACGATAGATGGAATGGAAGCACAAATTACAACGAATGAGTCTAGTCTTTGGAGTACTGCTGCATATGTGAATGAATATGCTTTTTATTATGATTATGAGGAAACAATAGTAGAACGAGTTCGTATTACAGATACTTTAAAAGAAAATAAAGAAATTCGCTTTTTGATGCATGAGGATACGAATCAACCGAATGGTTGTGGATATCGAATGAAAAATCAATTTTTATCAGGGGATGCTTATGCACTAAAAGTATTAGCACAGGATGCGGATTTTGATATGTTTTTATTAAGTAGCAGAACTGGTATTTCTTATAATATTAAACAAAATGGAGCATTTTATGCATTGAATGATGTACCGGGAGTAGAAGAATATTTAGATGCTTGTTTTCCATACTTAAAAGAATTAGCAACAAATGAAGACGGAGATATTTGGATGATTCCCGTAGAACTTGCTATTCCTGCTTTAGTTTATCCAAAAGAATATGTGCAAAGCCAAGGCGTAGATTTGTCAAATATGTCTTTAGAGGAGTTTTTCGATTTTGTAGAACAAGTAGAAACACAGACACCAGAAAAAGGAAGTATTTCTCATCTTGTGATGATAGAAACATTTTTTGGTCAATATTTAAGTCTATATGATACATTTGATACGGAGATATTCCGCAACTATGCAAAACAACTGCGTGATATTTATGAAAGTGCAGGAAGATTAATAATGGATGTAGAACTTGAAACACAGTTAAGACAGGGAAATTTGATAGAAAGCTTTTATTCTTATGAGTATTATCTTTCTTCTTTATGGAATTTTGCAGAGATAGTAGGAGATTCAGAAGAACTTGGTGTAGCAGGACTTCCAAGTATGTCAGAAGAAATAGGTAATATAGGAACATTGACTTTTATTGCAGTAAATCCAAACTCTCAGAATTTAGAAGCAACTTTACAGTATATTGCTACATTTTGTCAATATATGATGACGAAACAAGATTCGTTTGTATTACAAGATATCTCTATGTATACAGATACTCCATTTATAAAAGAGTGTTATGAAAACTATGCAAAAGGAGACGTTTATTTTTGGATGGATACGGATATTTACTGGAATTTATTTTGGGATTATGTAGAAGGTAAGATGGAATTAGAAGATATGGTAAAAGAAATTGAACGAAAGCGAGAAATTTATGTAGGAGAATAATATAGTAATTCTGTGTCAGGTGGAGCATTTAAGCTCCGCCTGATAATTTTATGACATTTATTTAGCAAATAGGAATGGGTAGTAATGGAAAATAAAAAAATATTAAAAAAATAAAAAAAACCTCTTGACAGATGGGATTTTTTTTGGTAGACTAGGCTTCGCACTGATGTGATATCACTTCAGGAGCAATGAAAATCGAATACCTTGGTAGCAAATTTTCAGGCAAGGAGATGTACTCAAGTGGCTGAAGAGGCGCCCCTGCTAAGGGTGTAGGTCGGGTGACCGGCGCGAGGGTTCAAATCCCTCCATCTCCGTTCAACAGCAAAAACTTTTGAATTTTGAAAAAAGTTAAAAAAGTTGTTGACAAACCACAAATACTGTGGTAAGCTAACGAAGCTGTTTGAAACGAAGTAAAAGTTCAAACAATTACAACAATTCAGAAAATTCAAAAAACTTTGAAAAAAGTACTTGACAAACGAAATGAGTTGTGGTAAGATAAGCAAGCTGTTCGAGAGAACAACAACACATTGAAAGAACTTAAAACTTTTTTAGAAAAGTGCTTGACAAGTAGAAAACAATGTGATACAATAACGAAGTCGCTTGCGAGAGCGAGAGACAAGCACCTTG